>JAYUVC010000104.1:0-2861 GCA_043754325.1 Hyphomicrobiales bacterium | reverse complement strand
CGGGACAGCCAGAAGGCGATTGTGCTGGGCAAGGGTGGAGCATCGGTCAAATTGTTGGGGCAGTTGGCACGCAAGGACATGGAAGACGCTTTGGAGCGCAAGGTGCATCTGTTCCTGTTCGTGAAGGTCCGTGAGAACTGGACGAAAGACCCCGAACGTCTTCGCATGATGGGGCTTTGAGTTGGAGTGGCGCGACGAGGGTGTGATCCTTGCCGTGCGCGGACATGGCGAAACGTCTGCCATCGCCGAGATTTTCACTGAAGCGCACGGCCGTTGTTTGGGGCTGGTGCGCGGTGGTCGATCCCGGCATATGCGGCCCGTGCTGATGGCGGGCAACTTGGTGTCGATCACGTGGCGGGCGCGGCTTGAGGAGCATCTGGGGAATTTTACGTTGGAACCGGTGTCGTTGCGTGCGGGCTTCATCATTGAGAATGCCTTGCGTCTCACTGGGCTTGGATCGTTAACGGCACTGGCGCAAGTTTTGCCGGAACGCGAACCGCACCCCAAGCTTTATGAGGCCATGCGTATCGTGCTTGAGGCCATTGACCATGATGAGCTGTGGCCGTCGCTGATGGTGCGCTGGGAAATGGGATTGCTGGATGAATTGGGTTTTGGGCTTGATCTCTCGAAGTGCGCCTCGACGGGCCAGGCGGGGGAACTGGTTTATGTTTCGCCAAAGACGGGACGCGCAGTGAGTGCAGGGGCAGGCAAGCCCTATCATGACCGCTTGTTTGCGCTGCCAGCATTCCTCGGTGGCCATGGTGAGGCAACGGTGGATGATGTGGTGGCGGGACTGAAATTGACAGGCTATTTTCTGGAACGGCATGTGTTCCAGCCGCGCAACATGGGGTTTCCGCAGGCGCGGGCCATGCTGGAGATTGCGCTTGCAAAAGGGCGCGCGGCATGATCGGACGTTTGAACCATATTGCGATTGCGGTGCCGGACCTTGCCAAGGCAGTTGCGGTTTATGCTGATGTGCTGGGGGCTGTTGTTTCGGCACCTCTGCCGCAGCCGGAACATGGCGTTACTGTGGTTTTCATTACGTTGCCCAATACGAAAATCGAGTTGATTGCGCCCTTGGGTGAGGCATCTCCCATTGCTGGGTTCCTGGCGAAAAATCCTGGCGGTGGAATGCATCATGTCTGCTACGAGGTTGCTGATATACTGACAGCGCGGAATCATCTGCTAACCAAGGGCGCGCGTATCCTTGGCGATGGCACACCTAAAATCGGTGCCCACGGCAAGCCTGTGCTGTTCCTGCATCCAAAGGACTTCAACGGCACATTGGTGGAACTGGAACAGGCATGAACTGGACAAGTGCAATCGCGATCTATTTCATCATCTGGTGGCTGGTACTGTTTGTGGTGCTGCCGTTCGGGGTGAGGAATGCGGCGGAAGCAGGAGAAGCGGTAGAGGGCGGCAATGACGAAGGTGCACCCGTGGTCCATGGGCTGAAATGGAAGGCTGGGGTGACTACGGTGGTGGCAACGGTGGTTTTTGCGGCGGTGTATTGGGTGTTGGTGAATGACGTGCTGAGCACGATGGATTTGCCGTTTGTGAGGGATATGCCGAAGATTTAGTCGATATGTTTTCTTAAACCATGACGCATGGTTGAATTTCGTTGAATAGCTTGGACAGAGGCCCAGAACGGGGTTGGGAGCCAATGATCATTGGCTTAACATTTCGAGTGGCTTGTTTGCATAAATTATCTTGAACCCTATCAAAATTCGTGTTGATCTCTTCTACTTCTAATAGAGCATGATGGCGGAACCTTCCTGCTGAAGTTGGAGATAAACTATGACATCCTATACTGGTACGAACGGAGATGATCGCCTGACGGGTACAAATTCATCAGATACGTTCACCTATGATGTCAGTAACAACAGAGGCAGCCACGATAGCTTCAACGCGGGCGCAGGCAATGATACGCTGGTCTTGCGCCTGACGCGTGCGGACTGGTTCAACAATACGTTACAAAACGACATCGCGGAATTGCTGCGCTATTTGAACAGCTGTGGGGGCAACAGCGGCAACTTTAAATTTGATGCATTCGGCCTCACGATTAAAAACTTCGAAGCAGTTAAAATCTTCGTCGATGGTGTGGAGTTAACTGCGGCTGATAATTGTGTTCGTGCTTATGATGATGCCTTCGTGGTCCAGGAAAATGGATCGGTATCGGCTTCTGTGCTGGCAAATGACAGCGTGGCGGACCTCGTGCGCAATGTGGCTGTCGTTCGTGGGCCGAACGCTGGTCGGCTGAATTTCAATGCGGATGGTACATTTACGTTTAACACCGACAATAAATTTGATTGGCTCGGAGCAGGGCAAACGACTTCCGTCAGTTTTACCTATCGTGTTACGGATGCAGATGGTGATCAGGATACCGCAACTGTCACATTTACAGTTACCGGAGCAAATGATGCACCTGTCATCACGGGCGGCATAAGTTCGGGCACAATCACTGAATTGGCAGACAACGCGGTTGGCGAGAACCAAACCCTGCATTTGGCCAGTGGGTCAATTGCATTTGCTGATGCTGATCTTTCAGATCAACACACGGCTTCATTTACTGCACTTGCAAGTGGCTACGTCGGTACATTTTCTCTGACGTTGTCAGAAGGCGCAGAAGAAGATGACGAGCATCATACTGGTTTCCACCACCACCGCGGAGGTGGCCAAAACGGGCATGGATGCAATGATGAAGACGAGCAAGCTTCCGCTGGTTCGGGGGCGCTATCTTGGCGGTTTACTGTTGCTGACTCTGCCATCGACTTTCTCGCGGCGGGTCAGGTTTTAATACAAAACTACTTGGTTACTGTCAGGGATGGCCGTGGCGGGACTGCGCAACAAACAATCGTTGT
>JAYUVC010000103.1:0-3968 GCA_043754325.1 Hyphomicrobiales bacterium | reverse complement strand
AGCGACTCACGCCATAGCGCTTCCTGCAGGCGGTCACAGACATAGCCCATGATTTCTTTTTTAAGCCTGAGCACCTGCATGCCGATGGCTTCGAAATATACACCAGCACGGTCCATGGCTTCGACGGAGGTTTTTTCACCAGGTACTGTTTCAACAAGGGGCAGCAAATACACCGGGTTGAACGGGTGCCCGATGATGATGCGTTCGGGATGTTTGCATTGCGATTGCAGATTGGTGGGCAGGAAGCCGGAGGACGATGATGCGATGATAACGTCGGGTTTTGCAATTGCATCAATGTCGCGAAACAGTCTGATTTTCAGGTCTTCGCGTTCGGGCGCGCATTCGTGGATGAAGTCGGAGTTCGACGCCATCTCGGCCAGATTTGTGGTGAAGGTGAGTTTGCCTTTTTTGATGGGCTTGCCGAGCAGCGCCTCCAACGAGGGCCAAGCGGTTTTGATTTGGGCCTTGAGTTTGGCTTCTGCGGTTTCCGCCACATCGAATGCGATGACGTTATAACCGCGGAACAACAGTCGCGCTGCCCAGCCGGCGCCGATCAATCCGGTTCCTGCGATGCCAACTGTTTTGATGTTCATTTTTTCAATCCCAGAATGGCGCGACCTTCATCCGGTGTGGCGATTTTGGTGCCGAGCATTTCAATCAACTTCACTGCTTTTTCGACCAGTGAGCCGTTGGTGGCGAAGACACCTTTTTCGAGATAGAGATTGTCTTCCAAACCTACGCGCACATGTCCGCCGAGTATTGTCGCTTGCGCTACGGCCTGCATTTGATTGCGGCCAATGCCGAAAGCGGCCCACACCGCGCCATCGGGCAATTGCGATTTTTGGTAGGCCATGGTTTCAGTGTTGTAGGGTGCTCCCCATGGTATGCCGAGGCAGAGTTGATAGAGCGGCGGGCCGTCGATCAAACCCTCCTTCACCAGCTGATTGGCGAACCACAAATTGCCGCTGTCGAAGATTTCCATTTCAGGCTTCACGCCATAGGATTTGATGAGGGCGGCTTGCTGGCGCAATTGCGTCGGTGTTTGCACCATGATGGATCGACCATCGCCAAAATTCAACGTGCCGCAATCGAGCGTGCAAATTTCCGGGTGCAGGGCTTCGATGTGAAGAAGCCGTTCCAATGGCCCTACGCAGTCGGTGCCTTCGCCAAACTCCAGTGGTTTTTCGCCATCACCGACCACAACATCACCACCCATGCCTGCGGTGAGATTGATGATGACATCTGTATTTTTGGCGCGAATGATCTCCATGACTTCGCGGTATAAATCGACGCTGCGGGAGCCTTTTCCGGTTTCGGGATTGCGCACATGGCAATGCACCACGGTGGCACCGGCACTGGCGGCTTCCAATGCCGCGTGTGCGATTTGTTTTGGTGTAACAGGAACGTTGGGACTTTTGCCCACAGTGTCGCCAGCGCCGGTGACGGCGCAGGTGATGATGACTTTTGGTTGCATGACGTTCCTCCCAGATCGGCACATTAGCCTGAAGATTTTGCCGTGGCGAGTACGGACCCGCCACTGGCCTGTTGAAATGCGGCACGAGGGCTTGCCACGTGTCTGGATTGGGTTACAGTTGTGAATTCAACACGGCGGAATCGGTAATGGCAGAGATCGGGCAAACAATTTTGGTAGTGGTGGCTTTGGCGGCACCCTTTCACGTGCCAGAACCCGTGCATAACAATTGGTGTACGCCCGGCTACACCGTCATGATCCCTGATGGTCGCGAGGGTTTCGTGTCGTCAGTCGACGGCGACATTTGCCGTGTCATTACCGATGGCGAGGCTTTCGTGACACCGCTGCCTCATTTCATTGTCGAGCCCGTCTATCCGCAGAAGTTTGCGGTCCGGGCTTACCGCTAACCTGTACCCGCCTGCCATTGCTTGATGATGTCCAGCGGCCACAAAAGCATGATGATATTAAGTGTGAGATTGTCGCGGATCATATAACCAATGGCCAGTTCGAATATCACCGCGAGAGCTATTGTTGCGAAGACCGGCAAACGTGAGGCGACGAAAAAGCCCAGCATCATCGATAAAATGTCTGAGACGGAATTCAAAACGCTGTCACCATAATAGTCGAGTGAGATGGTGGCTTCACGGTAGCGGTTGATGATGAAGCTGGTGTTTTCGAACACCTCCCATGCACCTTCGATGCAGGTGGCCAGCGCCAGCTTGGTCGCAAAGCTCCAGCGCGGTCCAATGAGGTGGATCAAGCCATAGAATATAAATCCATGGATGATGTGGGAAAATGTGTACCAGTCGGCGATGTGCTGGGAATTTTCTGAACTGTTGACCACGCCATGCCAGAGCTTGATGGTGGCGCATTTGCAAATAGGTTCACGGCCCATGCTGAGCAGGATGATGGCGAAGACAAGTGTAAGCGCAAAGGGCCAGATGAGTGGCGGGAGGCGGAAGCGGGACAAAGGCATGCAGACTGTTTATAGACTGATCGTGCATCTTCAGTTAAAACGGTCCATTTCCGTCACCCGAAGCGTGACGGAAATGGACTTCCTTCTTACTTTACTACTGTGAACCGCGTCGCCATGCCAAGTTCGAAATGGCTCTTGTGATTGCAGATCAATGCGTAGGTTACGCCAGGCTTCAACGTGGCTTTCAAAACACCGTTGTTGCCTGGCTTCAAGCCCCCGACTTCGCCTAGTGAGTCAAGTTTCGCTTCGTCAACACGATGTGTTTTTGTATCAGCTACAATTTTTTCGTCCGCTGATCCCAGTGCGACAAGCACAACTTCGTGATCCGTACCAACAGCGTCATTGGTGACTTTGAACTCAACTTTACCAGCCTTGATTTGAGTGTTGTCCACCTTTACGGACATGGGTTGGCTGGCTTCACCAAGCAATGAAACCGCAACAACTTGCTGTGTTGTAGCAGCGAATGCGGCAGGCGAAAGAGCGATGACGAGGGTGGCAGCGCAAAGGCTGCGGCTAAACATGGACATATTGAATTCCTTTTTAAAAGATGAACTGCGTTACGAATTGTTCGCCGCAGTACGTGGCCTCCATGCCATGAGAAACCTGACAAGATTCTGACAGAAGGGTGGGGATAGTATTAATTCGACGTAAGGTTGGGGATTTACTTCTTTCTCCGCTGATGCGCCACATAGGCCCGGAGCACGGCATTCATGCGGGTTTGGAAGCCTTTGCCTGTGGATTTGAAGAAATCATAAATGTCAGTATCAACACGCAAACTGATGGCGGTTTTGGGCATGAGTTCTAGGATCACAGCATCCGACCAGTCCATGTCTACGGGTGCCGCATCAGGATCGTCCGCGACGGCTTTGCGGATGTCGTCTTCGGTCATTGCGTTGATTTCGGACCAGTCGCGATCCGGCGTGTCCAGTTTATACAAATCCTTAAAGGAAATGCTGACCATGCCTTCTGCGTTCGGCTGGAGTAGCCGTTCGCGCAGAGATAATCCTGATCTTGTCTTCGCGCTCGACAATGATGGCTGTGATGAAGTTGCCTCGGAAAATCCCGACTGCGATCCAGCGCTCTTCGAAGTTAACAACTTGGCACCGTGCAATGACGGGCTTGACAAAGATTTGCGCGGCTTCTTCAAACCATATTCCATGCTTTTGCCAGTTGCTGATGTCTTTGTTCGGGTCATAGTCGATTCCTGAAAATATAAAGTGCTGAACTTGCCAATCGTCTTCCACAAGTCCGCCATAGGATTTTTACGTAT
The DNA here is from genome assembly GCA_043754325.1 of Hyphomicrobiales bacterium. Lineage (GTDB taxonomy): Bacteria > Pseudomonadota > Alphaproteobacteria > Rhizobiales > Aestuariivirgaceae > Aestuariivirga. The sequence continues at coordinate 251 of JAYUVC010000103.1, read as the reverse complement.
ATACAACTGTATTTTGTCGACTGTCAATGGCCTTCCCCCGGCACTTCGTCTATTACCCGCCCCATGCGCTTTCCCGACCACTTTCTCGACCAGATCCGCCAGCGGGTGAACATCTCATCCGTGGTCGGGCGGCATGTGACGTGGGACCGGCGGAAGTCCAATCCGGGCAAGGGGGATTTCTGGGCGTGCTGCCCGTTTCATTCGGAGAAGTCACCGAGCTTTCATGCGGATGACCGCAAGGGGCGCTATCA
>JAYUVC010000102.1:0-8347 GCA_043754325.1 Hyphomicrobiales bacterium | reverse complement strand
CCACCCGCAGCGGCAGCACCTACGTCGTTGGCGTTCTGCAATTGTGAATACACGAGATACGTCAGGTTGCCGGCTAGTCCGCCGGTGCTCGTCACTTTTATTTCAGCGAAAGTGTTCATCAGGAAAATCGTCTGGATCAGAATGACAACCGTGATTGGACGCGAGAGGTGGGGAAGCACGATATGTCGGAAATAAGCCCAGGACTTTGCACCATCCATCGAAGCAGCATCCTTTTGCTCTGAGTCGAGGGATTGCAATGACGTCAACAGAATGAGTGCGGAATATGGCAGCCATTGCCATGCTACAATAATGCCAACAGAGAACAGCGGGATGGTGCCAAACCAGTCGAACGGTTGCGTCACGCCGAACCAGCGCTGGATCTCGGCGAACAGCCCGAACACCGGATGCATGATCAGGTTTTTCCACACCATGGACGACACGGTGGGCATGATGAAGAAGGGCGATATCATTAATACACGGACGATACCCCGTCCCCAGAAGGGTTGATCCAGCAACAAGGCAAGACCGACGCCACCAACCACCGTTGTCAAGATCACGCCACCAACCAGAAGCAGCGTGTTGAGAAGGTTCTTGAGAAAGAATGGATCCTTCATGAAATAGTAGAAATTATTCCAGCCGAACCACCGAACGGCATCCGGATCCTGCAAGTTGTAACGCAGGAAAGCGTAGTAGAAAACCAACGCAAGGGGAATAAAGGCAAAACCCGAAAGGATGCCAACAGAAGGTGCTAGAGCCCACTTGGCAATGACTTGAGATTGTCGTGTGGCCATATCAATTATTCCAATTGGGTGAATGCGTCAGTCCGGCGCAAATGGAGTTACGACGTTTCCATTTCTGCGGGGCCGACGAAAATGACTCTCCCCGCAAAATGCGGAGAGAGCCAATCTTGGGTGGTTTACTTGATGTAACCAGCCTTGGTCATTTCGTCGGTGGTGTAGATCTGGGCTTGAGCCAGAGCTTCATCTGCAGTCATCTGGCCAGCCAGAGCTGCCGAGAACAGTTCGCCAACCTTTGTCGCGATACCGGCGAATTCAGGAATGGCAACAAACTGCACACCAACATAAGGAACCGGCTTTACAGTCGGCTTTGTCGGGTCAGCAGCGTTCATTGACTCAAGTGTCATCTTTGCAAATGGCACTTCGAGGTACTTTGGGTTGTTGTAAAGCGAAGTACGTGTACCTGGAGGAACAGCAGCCCAGCCTTCTTTCGAAGCCACGAGATCGCCATAACCCTTCGAGGTTGCCCAGCCGATGAACTTCTGAGCAGCGTCTACCTTTTGTGAACCAGCAGGGACAGCGAGAGCCCAAGCCCACAGCCAGTTGGCGCGCTTGCCGAGGCCCTTGTCAGGCGCCAGCGTGAAGCCAACTTCAGCGGCTACCGATGATGCCTTTGGATCAACAACGAACGAACCAGCCGCCGTTGCATCAGACCACATGCCGCACTTGCCGGACTGGAAGAGTGCCAGATTTTCCGAGAAGCCGTTGCCTGATGCGCCTTCAGGACCAGAGTCCTTCATCACCTTCAAATAGGTGGTGAGGGTGTCTTTCCATTCAGCTGAGTCAAACTGTGGCTTCCAGGATTCGTCGAACCAGCGTGCGCCGAATGAGTTTGACATGGCGGTAATGAAGGCCATGTTTTCGCCCCAACCCGCTTTGCCGCGCAGGCAGATGCCGTTCACGCCAGCGGCGCGGTCGGTCATCTTGGCGGCAGCGTCAATCAGGAAGTCCCAGGTTGGTGCGTCTGGCATTTCGAGGCCAGCCTTCTTCATCAGATCCTTGCGATACATGACGAATGATGATTCACCGTAGAATGGCGCAGCATAGAGTTTGCCATCATATGACAGACCACCAGCAACGGCAGGCAGAATGTCTGCTGGATCATCAAGACCAGCGAGTTCCACGAGCCAGCCCTTTTTGCCCCAGATCGGTGTTTCATACATACCAATGGTGATAACGTCGTACTGTCCGCCCTTGGTCGAAATGTCGGTTGTCACTTTTTGACGAAGGTCGTTTTCTTCGAGTGTGACCCAGTTCAGCTTGATGCCAGGATTCTTCGCAGTGAAGTCATCTGTCAGACCCTGCATGCGGATCATGTCACCGTTGTTCACGGTGGCGATTGTCAGTGTGACGTCTTCAGCCATGGCCGTTGAGGCAAGGGCAGCAAACGCGAAAGCGCCCAAGACGCCTTTAACGATGGATTTCATAGATAGTCCTCCCAAGTGGATACGCGGGCTTTTGCCCGGAACGCGAGTATAAGTCACAACTATCACGGTCCAGTGTCAAGCCAAATTCGTCGCTGCACTGCAAAAACGGAACAAAGACAATGCAGTAAAATGTTGAATTATATCAATAAAATATAATTTGAATATTTGCTCATTTGCGCAACAATTGCTCAGCCATCAGTTCATTGGTGATCAATCCATTCACCAACTTGCCGACAATCGCCCCTTTGATGGCCTTGAATCGCCCCGCCGCCATGGCAACGCCAATAATGCGACGACGGGCTGGCATATCGACGGGAACACTCAGCACACGGTCATTGATCAGGCCGTCAATGAGTTTGCCTGCGGCATCAAAACTCCAGCCGGTGATTTCTCCGACCGCACCGGCCTTGACCATGGCCCGCAACTCATCGGGCCGCACAAAACCATCGCGCAGCAAGGCTGCAGTTTCATCCACCGTGCCAATGCCGACAAAGGTCACATCTGCCTGGGCCGCAAGGTCCATTACGTTGCGCAGGGATTTTTGCTGCACCAGCAGGTTCTTCTCGTGCACCGTGGCGGCAATCACCGGAAACGGCATGGGGTAATGCGGCGCCCCCACCCGGTCTCCGACGCGCGACGACACTTCGAACACCGTGGCCGAACCATCAGGGGCAATGTTGCCAACAATGGAGACGATCTTGTGCTGCGGGCATTCCATGGGGCTGATCTGTTCAGCCACAGCCCGCAACGCACGGCCGGTTCCCAAGCCCACAATGACAGGATGGCGCGATACCAGATAACGCTCCATCTCCGCTGCTGCCGCTTCGACAATGCCCAGTGTTTCAGAATTCGACGTCGGATCCGCTGGCACCACTTCGCAACTGTCCAGACCGTAGGCATCTTTCAATCGGCCTGACAATTCGAGGCAACGACCCAGCGGATGGTCAAAGCGCACTTTGATCAGGCGTTCTGTAACGGCAAGTGAAACCAGCCGTTGGGCCGTCTGCCGTGACACGCCCAGTTTTTTTGCGATTTCGTCTTGGGTGTTGCCCGCGATATAATAAAGCCACCCTGCCCGGCCCGCATCGTCAAGGCGTTCTTTTTCTGGTTCAGGTTTGCGAGCCACAGCTGTTGTTCCTTATTCAGCCAGCGGTGCTACATCGCTCACGCGACAAAGGCCAGCCTCATGGAAAAGCTGCAACACTTCGGCCATGTCTTGCACCACCCGGTCAACGTGAAGATCAGGTGGCAGAACCTGCCCGGCTTTGACATGGGAGCCACCGGCAAAGTGCCAGACCGCCATATTGGCAGCAAGTGCCGCCCGCACGCCCATCTCACTGTCCTCTAATACCAGGCAGCGCTCCGGCGAAACATCATGCACCGCCGCAGCGTGCAAAAACAGATCGGGTGCGGGCTTGGCATGCTTGACCACTGCTGCGGAATAAACCCGCGACCCGAAATGCGTATCGAGGCCACACACTTTCAGGGAAAAATCGAGACGTGGCGGTATCGACCCTGATGCAACACAGTTTTCAACCGCCAATGATTGCAGAACCTGCTCCACTCCAGCCATCGGTTTGAGGTCAGTTGCAAACAGTGCATTCAGATGAATAAAATAGTCCGGTGCAAAATTTGGCGGCAGGTCACGGCCGGTTCGCGCCTTGAGCTGCACAGCGGCAGACGCAAAACTGCGCCCCAGAAATTCAGCGCGAAACTGTTCAACGTCAAGACCAATGCCCAATTGCGCCAGTTGCGCCATCAACACCAGGGCACTCAGCATTTCGCTGTCAACCAACACGCCGTCACAATCGAAAATGACGAGATCGAAGGTCATGGTGTAGCGACTTGGTCATGCATGTGTGGCACCTTGCCAAGGCGTAATCGATAAATCCAGACTTAATGCGTGTGGCGCGAAGGGACCTCATCCGCCCTTCGGGCACCTTCTCCAGCAAGAGGGCTGGAGAAGGGACATTGTTAGGTTCAGAGGGTGGATGCGCCGCTATTCAAGACACCGCTTTGTGCAAAATCGACCCGATCAGCGTTTGATAGGGCATGCCTTCCGTCATGGCTTTGGCTTTCAGCCGCATCAAATCCTGCCTTGCAATGCGCAGAGTGATTTTCTCACGCACCGGATTCATTGCTGCGCGTGCCATGGCTTCAATTTCTTTTTTGCGCTTCGGCGTCAATCGGCTGACAAAAACAGCATCATCAGCTTCCAACGCTTCAATCATCTGTTTTTCTTCGTCGTCGAGATATGCGCCGATTTTTGGTTCTTTAGCCATTTTGGGCTCCACTCAAATATTCACCTGTCAGTTTCCGACTGGGATAGATCGTTTTCAAAAAAACAGTGTCGCCGTCGATAACATAGGGAATGCAGTAGACGTAGTTATTGAACAGCACGATATATTGGCGCTGGTGAGGATATCTGCTGTCATTCGTGTGCTCGATATCGTCCAGCAAGCCACCATTTTCAATGGCTGAAACAATGTCTTCAAAGCCCACACCACGGTCTTTGTGCGCCTTCAAAAACGCATTCTTTACTTCGCTCCAAAGCAGCGTCGCCATGCTTGCATCGTACAGACAAAGTATGGCACGTCAACCGGGAATGAGAATGGGCGAAATTTTGGCTCGTGGCCCCTACCTCGGCGTCCACAGTTTTGGCTCTGCCCCTGCTTTCAAAACGTAAAATCCATCAGCTGAAACGGACTGCCATGGTCCAGGCTCCGCATAGGGCCAGAGCACCCGCACCTCGGCCCTGTCGGCATTGCCCAAGCCAAAATGCCACCAGCCCAGCTGGCCAGATACGTGCCCACCGCCTGACGTGATTTCGCGCCGTGTGGTCACGTCGCCGCGTTTCACTTCAATCCACGCGCCGATGCCATCACGATTGGCGCCAGCCTGTTCCAGTTCCAGTTTCACTTGCAGCCAGTGGCCGGCATTTTTTGACGTGTTGCGCCAGAGCTGGGCGGGGCTGCGGCGGTTGACCACCACGAGGTCCATCAAGCCATCGAGATTGAAATCCACGACCATGCCACCGCGCGATGTTTCAGTGCTGGCAACGCCTGCGTCTTTGGCCATATCCACAAATGTACCGTCGGATTTTCCCAGTGCCAGGTTGTTCGGGTCCTTCATGGCGAAGTCCGGCATGGAATCGATGTTGCCCTTGGCCACAAACAAATCGGCGAGGCCGTCATTGTTCACGTCTTCAAACTGCGCATGCCATGCGGTTGAGTTTTTGAGGTCATCGCCGAAACCCGGGCGGTGCAGCGTTACACCGCTGGGCCACGCCACGTCCTTGAAGTCTGCTTTTGATTTGCCGCCTGCTTCCACTGCTTTCAACATCTGCAATTTGTTGTCGGCCATCGAGGTGAGGAAGTAGTCGGGATAAGTGTCGCCGTTGATATCGGCAGATGCGATGCCCATGCCCCAGATGCGCAAGCGCTTCCAGCCGTCCTTGTCGGTGTAAAGTGCGGGGGCTTCACCGGGTGTCAATTTCCACATCTGCTCTTCGCCGCCTTCGTAGTATTCACGGTCATTTGACACGCGAAGCGACGGTGTGCCGGAGCGGTTCCAATCGGTGAACAGCATCGACAGCGCACAATGGCTCGGTGTCAACGGCACCGGCCTGGTGAAGGCGTAAGGTGGCTTCTTCTGGTCAATACGCGCCCGGTGCAACCAGTTGTCCGTGCAAGAACCCCAAGGAGAAATTTCCTGCTTCGGATCAATATAGTTTCCAATGGCAAGGGTGGGCCACACCGCGCCTTTCTCAAACGTTGCGGCAAAAGCTGTGGACCAGGCAGCACCGCCATCAAAACCCCAATGCTTGTTCGCCACTTCGAATTTGCAATTCCCAAGCCCGCGCATGACCTTGTTTTCACCCACACGCAGAACCACAAGATCCTCGTTGCCGTCGGCATCGATGTCAAGGGGATAGGCCCCGGTCACCTTGTCGAATTCAAGCCCGCTCTTCTGCTTCTTGAATTTCAACGCAGCGCCACGTTTTGAAATGTTGCGGAAAAACGACGCGCGGCCTTCACCACCCGCCGTGAACAGGTCGGGATAGCCGTCCTTGTTGCAATCAAATGTCGCGGCACCGCCCCCAACCATGTAAAGATATTCACCGCTGTAAATCGACGAGACGCCTGAGGTTTTTGTAACCTCTTCGAAGCTGGGAACAACGGGCGTGGGCGCTTCAGCCTGCGAAATACCCGGGAACACTATCAACGCAACAGCCCCCACAAAAACAAGACGCGTCATACCGTCCGCCTCGTTTTCATCGCGTTCACAGCAGCACCAACACAACGCCCCTGATCAATCCCACGCTCAACACCGGCCCGAAAATGAATGCCGCCATAGAGTCTCGAAATTCCCGCCTCATTCGCAGCATCCCAGAAACTTTTATACGCCCGGACGGGAAGTTTTTCCCTGACATGGGTTTTATCTTCATAGGAAAAGTTCTCGCCGAAAAACTGCGTCAATACCGCCGCCGCTGCACCCGACTGCGCACTGTGTCCCGACGGATATTCCGGGAATGGCGGTGTGATCAGGATCGGTTCCCAGGTTTTGTCGATATTCCTTTTGATATAGGTGACCGGGCGCAAAAGATCATATTCAAACTTGCTTTTCCAGCACGCCACGAATGCATCCGACACTGCCATGCCAAGCCTTGCCATCAGGTCCACCTGGTCTTCGATGCCGGCATTCTTCGCCTTCAAAATATCGAGCGCAATGAATATCCAGTGTCCGGGTGGCGTGGGAGACAACATCGGATCATCCGCCCAAAAGCGTGCGATCAAACGTTGCTCCGGTGTCAGCTTTTTCACCGCGTCGTAGACTTCCAACGCCTGCTTGTAGAATTCCGATGTCTTGTCTTCACTGTAGGCTGGCGGCGGCGGTAGTGAACATGTAGCCCCACTTGCAACGACAAAGGTGCGGTTGTGTCCCCACTCCGGCAACAGCGGGGCCTGCTGCATGCGAATGACGCTCGTCGGCTTCCAGCTTCCCGGCTTGTCGGCGGGTTTGTAGCCCGAGGGGAAACCCATATTCGCTACGTCCGCACCGCCATCACTCCTGGACCAATCGAGCACCTGATTGGCCAAGGCTTCGCCATAAGACCTGCTGCGCTTGAGACGCGTTGCAGAAAGCCCGACAGCCAGTTCCGCATCCAGTTTTTGACCAACTGCTTTCAGCGCACGCTGACCCGCAGGCCCCGTTTGACCATAGAACTGCCGGATTCCAGCTTGCAAGGCGCCATGCAGGACATTTGCCTCATCATACTTCGCGTTTACGTTACGCAAGCGCAACGGCTTCAACCCCGGCAATTGTCCGACAAGACTTTGCAACGCTCCGCCCCCGGACGCCACAGCCTCAAAGGCAATGATGCCGAGATAGGCAAATGTGCGGCTGGCAACGGGCGGCGAAAAGGTTGCGGTGTGGCGCGTCAATTCCAGCGAAAGTCCATACCACGTCTGCAATACATCCTGGGACAGTGGCCGGATTGCTGCTGACAATGAGGCATGACTGCCCAAGGCCCACAGGGCTGCTGATCCCACAAAAACACGACGGTTTACCATGCCAACTTTCCCCAGATTGCCTTGGCCGTATATTTTTCGACCTTGAAAAATAAATGCGGCAAAGCCTGAAATTTGGCAAGCGGGGATTGTTTGACATCCCCAACAAGAATGGGAAGCCACCGGTTTCGGAGGCTTCCCACGTTACAAACTGGTATCCGGGTACGCAGTACCTAATCCCGAAACACCTGAGACACTTCCCCGCTAAGAGGCAACGCATGTCGTGGGTGGAAATTAGCGCAAGGTGGTTTCCAAACCCTTTCCAACGAAAATATTTACATTTAACAATGCCTTACCAGACTGTGCGAAGCCCGCACAGCTGTTCCGTAACGGCACAGGGTTCACGCAATATCCCCATATTGTCGCAGTGCAAAATATATCTGCTTGAAGGGGTTCCCATCCCGGCGAAGCACTGCTACACCCCGCCTCGCGTTCATGACACTGTCATGTCTCTTTGACGCGGGATGGAGCAGCCCGGTAGCTCGTCAGGCTCATAACCTGAAGGTCGTCAGTTCAAATCTGGCTCCCGCAACCAACAAGCCCTTGAAATCGC
>JAYUVC010000101.1:0-24683 GCA_043754325.1 Hyphomicrobiales bacterium | reverse complement strand
GTGGGGTTCGCCGGCGTTTCAATCCAGACGATGGCCGTCTTGCCGGGGATGATGGCGCGGGCGAGGCTTGCGGGATCGGCGGCGTCGAAAAGATCAAGGCCGACATTGCGCATGGCCTGCTGGCGCAGCATCCAGGATTTCACGCCGTGATACATGATGGTGGGGGCGGCAATGCGCTGGCCCGATTCCACCGTTTCAACAAGGGCGGAAGCGGCCCCCATGCCAGAAGCGAAGAGGCGGGTTTCAAAACCTTCCTCCAGTTCACAGAGCAGGCCCTCGGCATGGGCCACGGTGGGCGAGCCGTTGCGCGCATAGATGTAGTCCCCGACGAGGCTGTAATCCTCCTTGCGGGCGAAAGTGGTGGAGGGCTGGATGGCGGGGATCACCGCGCCGGTTTCCCTGTCGATGAAATGGCCGGCCTGGGCGACGGTGGTGCGGATCGATGGCTTCGAATTCGAGCGGTCAGACATGCTGGCCGCCGTTGATGTGCAGTTCGGCGCCGGTTACGTAGCTTGAATTGTCCGTACACAGAAAATAAATGGCTTTGGCCACTTCTTCCGGCTGGCCGAGGCGGCGCTGGGGGATTTGCGGAATGATTTTCTCGGTGCCGGGCGAGAGGATGGAGGTTTCGATTTCGCCGGGCGAGATTGAGTTCACCCGCACGCCAATGGGGCCGAAGTCGGCGGCCATTTCACGGGTAAGTGAGGCGAGCGCTGCCTTTGAGGTGGAGTACGCAGCGCCGGCAAAGGGATGGACGCGCGAGCCCGCTATGGACGTGACATTCACTACCGCACCCTTGGCGGCCTCGAGTTCATCGATGAGGCCGCGGGCCAGCATGACGGGGGCGAAAAAATTCACCTGAAACACTTTCTTCCAGTCGGCTTCATCGGTTTCGATGGTGTTCAGCCGCCCGCCATCGGGTTTCTTGGGGCTGATGGCGGCATTGTTGACCAGTGCATGGAGCTTTGAGCCCTGCTCTTTCAGTTTTTCCTTCATGCGCAGAATGGCGGCGGCGGTGTCAACGGAATCGCTGAGGTCAACCTGGATGTGATCTTCCGGCCCCGCATCCCACGGGCAATCCTCCGGGAAGGGATGGCGCGAACAGGAAATCACCCGCCAGCCGGCGGTTGAAAAGCGTTTCACCGTGGCATGGCCAATGCCGCGCGAAGCACCAGTGAGGATGAGAGTTTTACGAGAGTCAGTCACGTTCTTTGAGACGTCCTGTTACATATTTGTGCAAAACAGATGAAATCAGGGTTTGATATGGAATACCCTCCACAAGCGCCCGAGATTTCAGTTTGGAAATTGTCCGCTCCATAAGACGAATAGTGACAGGCGCACGCTTTCTCATTGAAGCAGCAGCTAATTGCCATTCCTTTAGTCTTTCTGCTTGGTCGGGCAATTCAACATACAAGCCCGCAGCTATATCCTTTTCAATCTGCTGTTCTTCCTCATCAAGCACTTGATTCACAAAGGGAGACCAGACAGAAGGCTTGCTGTGTTCATCAACTTTCTTATCCATCAAAACCTCCATAAATTTCATTGTATTTTCTGTCGAAATACATCGTTTTCAAAAACATGACCCCGTCTTGCTCCACATAAGGGACGGTACAAATGTACCCATTTACACGGATAAGCAAAATCCGCTGGTGCTTGCGCTTTTGATCCGGATGCTCAATGTCTGCGACGTAGGCACCGTCTTCGATTGCCTCGACAACCAGCCAAAATGACAAACCTCTTTCTGCAAAAATTTTGTCTTCTTTGTCTGGGTCCCAGCGGATCTTTTCATTCATCATGCCAAAATGACATTTTCAGCACTCTTTGTAAATATAAACGATTTACGGATACAGCCTTGCCTTGGTCCAAGCGCCACCCGGTTCGCCCCTTCGGAATACGACCCTGTCATGCAGACGGAACGGCCTGTCGTGCCAAAATTCGATCGACAAGGGCTTGATGCGAATGCCGGACCAGTGGGGCGGCCTTGGAATATCAGCTATGCCAAAGCGCGCGGTATTCATGGCGATTGCGGTTTCGAATTCCAGTGTTTTGGTGATGGGCCGCGATTGCTGTGAGGCCCAGGCCCCGATGCGGCTGTCGCGCGGACGGGATTTGAAATAGGCATCAGCTTCCGCATCGCTCACTTGTTCGGTGAGGCCGCGCACCCGCACCTGGCGGCGCAAGGATTTCCAGTGGAACACAACGGCTGCTTTGCCAGTGGCCAGAATTTCCTGGCCCTTCTGGCTTTCGAAATTAGTGTAGAAGGCAAAGCCCTTCTCGTCAAAATCCTTCATCAGCACCATGCGGACATTGGGCAGACCTTCGTCATCCACAGTGGAAAGCGCCATGGCATTGGGGTCATTGGGCTCAGACTTTTTCGCATCTTCAAACCATTCGGCGAAAAGTTTGAGCGGATCCGTCCTGTCGGTAAAACCGAGGGAGGCGGTAAGTGTGGCAAGGTCATTGAGGCTCATGGTATGATAATACGCAAATGGCTTGCTTTTGGATAGCACCAGCCAGCCTGATAACTCGCGCACTACTTCGCTTTGCAGTAGACCGGATGGGCTGATTTATGCAATGGAATGTGAAATTACGGGCCGGGCGACGGTCTGACGGAGAAATCATGAGTGATAACAAAGGTTTGATGACAGGCAAAAAAGGCCTGATCATGGGCGTGGCCAATAATCGGTCAATTGCATGGGGAATTGCGAAGTCCTGCGCCGCGCAGGGTGCGGAACTTGCGTTCACTTACCAGGGTGATGCGCTGAAGAAACGCGTCGACCCTTTGGCCGCCGAAGTGGGGTCAGATATGGTTGTCCCTTGCGATGTCAGCGATATGGCGTCAATTGATGCAACCTTTGAAGCCATTGAAAAAAAGTGGGGCAAACTGGATTTTATCGTCCACGCCATAGCCTTTTCCGACAAGGACGAGTTGCAGGGCCGCTACGTTGATACCTCGGCTGACAACTTCAACAAGACCATGTTCATCTCCTGCTATAGTTTCACAGCAGTCGCCCAGCGTGCCGAAAAACTGATGACCGATGGCGGGTCAATGCTGACGCTGACCTATTACGGTGCTGAAAAATGGATGCCGCATTATAACGTCATGGGCGTGGCCAAGGCTGCACTTGAATGTTCGGTGCGCTACATGGCTGCTGATCTCGGCGTGAAGAACATTCGCGTCAACGCCATCTCGGCAGGCCCCATCAAAACCCTCGCCGCTTCAGGCGTTGGCGACTTCCGCTATATTCTGAAATGGAACGAATACAACTCGCCGCTGCGGCGTGTGGTGACGATTGAAGAAGTCGGCGATGCCGGCATGTATTTCCTGTCGGACCTTTCACGCGGTGTGACAGGCGAAATCCATCACGTCGATTCCGGTTATCACATCGTCGGCATGAAAGTGCCAACGGCTCCAGACATGACGCTCAACAAAGACGATGCATAACCCGATCATCTTCGTTCGCCATGGCGAAACCGAATGGAACAAGAACGGCCTCATTCAAGGTTCAGTCGAAACTGACTTGAATGAAACCGGACATGCACAGGCCAGCTTCGTTGCGGCTTTGCTGGCGCGTCAGGACATTGACTGGCGCGACTATCACATCGTCGTCAGCCCGCAAAAGCGCGCACAACAAACCGCCGGATATATTCTGGAAGCACTGGGCCGCGACATGGACAGTGTTGATCCACGCGTGCGTGAATTGGGTTTTGGCATTTGGGAAGGCAAGCCGTTTTGGGAGTTGAAGGCCTCACCCGTTTATCCTGCTGACACGGAAGGCCGGTTTTACTGGCGACCCCAATTGGGCGAAAGCTATCAGGACGGTGTGGCGCGGGTAAACGACTGGCGCTCGGAATTGCGGCGGCCAACATTGGTGATTGCGCATGGTGCGATAGGCCGGTGTTTGATGGGGGCCGTCACTGGTTTGGGCCCCGCTGAACTTGTGATGCTCCCCACACCTCAGGGCAAATATTGCGTGCTTGAAAATGGCTGCATGCAGTGGTTTGACGGATCGAACGTGGCGGCCTAATCAAGCGGCATGTCACACAATACTTTTGGCCATCTGTTTCGTATCTCCACATTCGGCGAAAGCCATGGGCCAGCCATCGGTGCGCTTGTCGATGGTTGCCCGCCGGGCTTGAAAATTTCGGTTGAACTCATTCAGACATTTCTGGACAAACGCAAACCTGGCCAAAACCGCTTCACCACGCAGCGTCAGGAAGCCGACCAAGTGCGAATTTTGTCCGGCGTTTTCGAAGATGATCACACGGACGGTCTGCTCACCACAGGCGCCCCGATTTTATTGCAGATCGAAAACACCGACCAACGCTCGAAAGACTACACCGACATTCGCGACAAATATCGCCCTGGCCATGCCGACTTTACTTATGACGCAAAATATGGCGTGCGCGACTATCGTGGCGGTGGTCGATCATCGGCGCGGGAAACCGCGTCGCGGGTGGCGGCGGGTGCGGTGGCGCGTTTGGTTGTTCCACAGGTCAAAATCCGTGGCTGCATGGTGCAGATGGGGCCGCATAAAATTGATCGCTTGAATTGGGATGATTCGGAAATCGACAACAATCCGTTTTTCTGCCCGGATGGACTAGCAGCGAAAACCTGGGAAGCCTATCTCGACGGCGTGCGAAAATCCGGCTCGTCCTGCGGAGCAGTGATTGAAGTGACAGCATCTGGTGCGCCCGCAGGTTGGGGTGCGCCGCTTTATGCCAAGTTGGATTCAGAACTGGCCTCGGCCATGATGAGCATCAATGCGGTGAAAGGTGTCGAGATAGGCGATGGCTTTGCCTCTGCTGCCTTGTCCGGCGAAGACAACGCCGATCAGATCCGCATGCGGCATGGCAAGCCCGAATTTCAGTCCAATCATGCGGGCGGAATTCTCGGCGGCATTTCCACGGGGCAGGATATTGTGGCGCGCTTTGCGGTGAAGCCGACATCGTCGATTTTGGCATCGCGGGAAACGGTAACATCAGGTGGCGAGAATACCGACATCATTACTAAAGGCCGACATGATCCGTGCGTGGGTATTCGTGCAGTACCTGTGGGTGAAGCCATGATGGCAATTGTGTTGGCGGACCAATTTTTACGGCATCGGGGTCAGGTAGGGTAGGAAGGGACCTCATCCGGCCTTTGGCCACCTTCTCCACGCAAGAGGGCGTGGAGAAGGGATTGCGTTGGGATTTCCCTAACAATGTTAGAGTTTCGGGGAGGTCCCCAATCCAGTCCCTTCTCCAGCCCTCTTGCTGGAGAAGGTGGCCGAAGGGCGGATGAGGTCCCTTACTCACAACAAATCCATCTGCTTTTTCGGTGGCTCCGGCTTCGGCGGCGGTGCATTCCTCTTGATCACCGTTGGCTCCATCTCGAAAAAATCCGGTCCTTGCGGTCGCAGCAGCGGCACCACGCCGCGCATGTCTTCACTTTTCACATCAAGCCAGGGTTCGAAATCACTCTCGTGAATCACCACCGGACTTCTGAGGTGGATGGTTTCCACCAGTGCATTTGCGTCTGTGGTGATGATGGCTGCGGTTTCCAGTTCTGATCCATCAGGCCCCATCCAGTGTTCCCAGATGCCCGCAAAGGCCATCAACGAACGATCAGGGCGGTGAATGTACCAAGGCTTCTTTTTCCCCGGAATATCACCCTCCCATTCATAAAACCCGTCAGCAGGAATGAGACAGCGGCGGCGGCGGATGGCGTTGCGAAAACTGGGTTTTTCCAGAATGGTTTCTGAGCGCGCATTGATCAACGGTTTGCCGGGCTGGATGTCCTTGGCCCAGGACGGCACAAAGCCCCAGCGCACCAGATCAAAATGCCGCGCCCCATCGCTGCCCAGCCTGACAATCGCCATGGGCCCACCCGGCGTCACATATTGTCGTGGTGGAAAAATCGGTTGCTCCAAATATTTAAAAAGACTTCTCGCCTCTTCCGGAGCGCTCTTGAAACTGTAAAGTCCACACATGATCAGGGAACATAGTGATTCAAAGCCAATCATCAAGGCAGCATCGGCTTGCGTGTGGCGCGGTGATGAGGTGTTGCTGGTGCAGCGTGGTTCGGCACTGGGGCGGGGACGCTGGAGTTTGCCGGGCGGCAAACTGGAGCCCGGTGAAACCACGCTGGAGGCCGCGCACCGGGAGCTGTTCGAAGAGACCGGGGTGACAGCAGCCTTGACACAACATGTTGGCGATTTCACTGTTGAGTTGCCCGAGCTGGTCTACATCATCAGCTGCTACACCGGACCTTACAGCGGCGGAGTGGCCGCAGCTTCGACCGACGCGAGTGCTGTTTGCTGGACCAACTGGCAGGATATCCACAGCTATCAGCTGGCCCCCAACATCATTGAGGCCGTTGCAATCGCGCGAAAATTGACAAGTGTTTGATACAAATATGCTTATCGGCGTTAACCTTCGTTTAAGGTCTGACTCGCAGGGCAAGCCTGCTCTGCTAAGTTAACACGATCAGCAGCACCATGCGGACCGGGCCATTCATGTACAATCAGGACTACAAAGCGCACTCATCCCTGCCCACGCAGGAAGAAAAACAAGTGGCGCTCCGCTACATCCTCGAAGCTTGGGAAGAGGCTGTGTATGACGGGCTTGATCCAGACTGCATTGCCACCGCAGCGATTTTTGCCGCACTCTCTGACATGATTGCGAGTTATGGCGAAGAACCTGTAGCCGTGATGTGTGAACGCTTGCCAGAACGCATTCGCAATGGCGAATTTACGGTGATGAAAACGAGGCAGTGAGCGTGAGGCGTGCTTCGAGGCCCGCAAAGGAGCGGGCACCTCAGCATGAGGAATATTCTCCCTCACCCTGAGGTGCGAGCCCTTGCGAGCCTCGAAGGGCTGCCCACTCACATCTCCCGCGTCATGAACGTACTGTTCGGATCGAGCGTATAATCTCCAAACGCTGCACACTCTTCAAATCCATGTCGCGCATAAAGTGCGCGTGCAGGGGCGAAAAATGCGAATGATCCCGTCTCCAGACTGAGACGTTTGAGGCCTTTCGTTTTGGCCTGCTCCATGATGTGTTGCAACATGGCCGCTCCGATGCCCGATCGTCTTGCAGTTTGCAATGTGTGCATGGATTTGATTTCGCCATGAACAGAGTCCAGCAGCTTCAAAGCACCCGTTCCCATCAATTCGTCATCATTCCACGCAGTCCAGAAAAACACGTCAGACTGTTTCAACCGCGAGACATCAAACACATGGGCCGAGCCCGGCGGGGTGACCGCGATGTTGGTATCAAAATGAAACCGCAACATGGCAAGAACTTGGCGGTTATCCAATCCGCCTTCGACAATTTTCAGCATCACAGGTCCACTACCACCCGGCCACGCACTTTGCCCTGAACAATATCGGCAGCAATGCGCGGCACCTCTTCAAGTTTGACATGGGTGGTCAGGGTTTTGAGTTTCGCCATGTCAAGGTCCCGCACCAAACGGTCCCAGGCCTGCTTGCGGCGCGGCAGGGGTGTGGTCACAGAATTGACGCCAATCAAGCGAACGCCGCGCAGAATGAACGGGGCGACGGACCCTGGCAGGTCCATGCCTTGGGCAAGGCCACAGGCTGCAACTGTACCTTCGGGAATGATTTGCGAAAGCACATTGGCCAGCGTAGTCGAGCCAACTGAATCAATCGCACCTGCCCAGCGGGTTTTGCCGAGGGGTTTTGCAGGGCCGCTGAATTCCTTCCGGTCGATGATTGACGATGCGCCGAGTGATTTGAGGAAGGCTTCTTCTTCCGGGCGTCCTGTGGAGGCAACCGCTGTGAAACCGAGTTTGGAAAGCAACGCCAACGAAACCGAACCCACACCGCCCGCTGCCCCCGTGACCAGAATTTCACCCTGCTCCGGTTTGACGCCTTGTTCTTCGAGCGCCATCACACAAAGCATCGCCGTGTAGCCTGCAACACCAATGGCCATGGCTTCTGCTGAGGTAAGACCTTTCGGCAACGGCACCAGCCAGTCGCCCTTGACGCGGGCCATTTCGGCATAGCCACCATGATGGCCTTCGCCCACACCCCAGCCACCGAGCACCACTTTGTCTCCGGCTTTATAATCCTTGTGTTCGGATGTGGTGACAGTGCCCGCCATATCAACACCGGGAATCAGCGGCCAACGCCGGATGATCGGAGCCTTGCCGGTGACGGCAAGTCCGTCCTTGTAGTTGACAGAAGAATGCTCAACCCTGATGGTCACATCGCCCTCCATCAGGTCAGCTTCGGTCAATTGGGTGATTTCAGCTTTTTGGCCAGTATCGGTTTTGCTGACGAGAAGGGCGCGGAAGGTGTTCATGCGGGTTTTTCCTTATGTGTCAGCAACTGGTTGCTATCTGTAATTTGTCATTACCGGACTTGTTCCGGTAATCCATGGTTCAACAGGGGTGGAGTTATCCAGACAAATCACGCTCGCACCACAATGGATTACCGCAACAAGTGCGGTAATGACAGCTTTGAAGATGTTGTCTAACCTCCAGCATTCAAAGCCTCCAAAAACCGCACAGGCTGCCCGTGTGCCGGAGTCACAATTTCGCCCCCCCACATAACCCTCCGTCCACGGATGATTGTTCCAACGGGCCAACCCTGCACTTTGACGCCGTCATAGGGCGTCCACTGGCTGCGACTTTCAATCCATTTATCGGTAATGGTTTCCCCACGCTTCATGTCAACAACGGTGAAATCCGCATCATAACCTTCGGCAATACGGCCCTTGCCGGCAATGCCAAAAATGCGCTGTGGGCCATGCGCGGTGAGATCAACGAAGCGCTCGAGTGTCAATCTGCCTGCGTTCACATGGTTCAGCATGACGGGCACCAATGTTTGCACGCCAGTCATGCCGGAGGGGGATTGCGGATAGGGTTTGGATTTTTCCTCCAGCGTGTGCGGCGCATGGTCTGATCCCAGCACATCAACGAGGCCGGACGAGATTGCTCGCCACAAGGCATCGCGGTGGCGGGCGTCGCGTACCGGCGGGTTCATTTGCAATCTTGTGCCGAGACGGGCGTAGTCATCAGCACTCAAGGTGAGATGATGCGGCGTGACTTCGACCGTGGCGATGTCACGATTGGCAGCCAGCAACGGCAACTCTTCCGCCGTTGAAATATGCAGCACATGAATGCGCTTGCCGTGTTTGCGTACGATGCGCAACAATCGTTCGGTGCAAAGTCGTGCAGCTTCTTCGTCACGCCAGACGGGATGACTTGCTGCATCTCCTGCAACCTGAAACGATGTGCGAGAGCGCAACCGCATTTCGTCTTCGCTGTGGAAAGCAGCGCGGCGGGAAAGCTTGCTGATGATTGCGTCAAGGCCAGCATCGTCTTCCACCAATAAATCTCCTGTGGATGAACCCGCGAAAACCTTGATGCCCGCTGAGCCTTCCAGTTTTTCCAAAATTGAAATATCAGCCACCGTCTCTGTGGTGCCGCCCACATAAAAAGCAAAGTCGCAAAACATGCGGTTTCGGGCGCGGGCAACTTTGTCGGCCAAAGCGGTTGCTGTCGTGGTCGCGGGTTTCGTATTGGGCATTTCGAACACGCTGGTAACGCCACCCATGACGGCAGCGCGGGAACCGGTTTCCAGGTCTTCCTTGTGCAGAAGACCGGGTTCCCGGAAATGCACCTGACTGTCGATGACACCGGGGAGGATGTGGAGGTGGCGGCAGTCCAATGTTTCAGCCGCAACCATGCCCGACATGTCACCAATCGCAACAATCCTGCCATCTTTGACCGCGATGTCACGGACCCCGGTTCCGTCCTGATTGACAACCGTGCCAGCTTTCAACATCAAGTCCACGTGATGAGTCATAGGGCTATCCTTGATACCTTGTGCAACACTCCGTAAATGGATGCTACAACAGTTGCAATGCAGATGAACATTCCTTCTTTCCAACCCCAGATATTACCCGACCGTGCCGTCATTCGCGTCAGCGGAGACGGGGCTTTGGCGTTTTTGCACAATGTGCTGACGGCTGAGCTTTCAGAACCGACGCCCGCCTATGGCGCGCTGCTCACGCCACAGGGAAAAATTCTGCACGACGTGTTTGTGGTGCCAGATGGTGAACTTGTCTATATTGATGTAGCTCAAGTGCAGGCGGCGGATTTGTTGAAGCGGCTGCACATGTATCGTTTGCGAGCAAAGCTCGATATCGTGCTTGACGATGGCAAGGCCGTTGCGGTTTCCACATCGGCCGATTTGCCGGGCCTTGCATATGTTGATCCGCGCCTCGCCGACATGGGACAGCGGACAATCATTGCTGCGGGGTCATTGCGCGAAGGCTCTGGCTATCACGCGGCGCGCATCGGTGCAGGACTCGCTGACTCCGTCGAAGACATTGGCTCTGGTGCCATGTTTGTGCATGAGGCCAATCTCGATCAGTTGCACGGCGTCAGTTTCACGAAAGGCTGTTATGTGGGGCAGGAAGTCGTGTCGCGCACGCACCACCGCCACACCGCCCGCAACCGGATATTGCCTGTGTCTTTTGTGGGTGATGTTCAACATGGTGCCGCTGTTGTTGCAGGTGAGTTGCGTATCGGCACAATGCTGTCCTCACGCGGTGGACAGGGGCTGGCATTGCTGCGCATGGACCGCTTGGCGGAAGCCTCCGCACCGCTGCTGACTGGTGATGTCAAACTCTCCGTGCACAAGCCGCAATGGGCGAAATTCGAAATGCTGGTCCCCCGATGACTGCGGTGAAACATGCAGACGGTGTGTGCCGATGCCACTGGTGCGGCACTGATACGCTTTATGTACATTACCATGACACCGATTGGGGCGTGCCTGAATATGATGCGCGGGCGCTGTGGGAGAAACTGATCCTCGATGGTTTTCAGGCGGGCTTGTCCTGGATCACGATTTTGCGGAAACGCGAAAATTTCCGTGCGGCCTTTGATGGATTCAAGCCTGAGATCATCGTGGGGTACAGCCCCGCCAAAATTGAAAGCCTGATGCAGGATGCAGGCATTGTCCGGAACCGCATGAAGATTGAAGGTACGGTTGAAAGTGCGCGGGCCTATCTGCAGTTTGATGATTTCTCAAAATACCTCTGGGATTTTGTCGATGGCAAGCCCCTGCAGAACAGCTTCACTGCAATGAACCAGGTGCCAGCCAAAACGGCACTGGCGGAGAAAGTGTCGAAAGATTTGAAAGCCCGCGGCTTCAAATTTGTGGGCCCCACAATTGTCTACGCCTTCATGCAGGCCTGCGGTTTGATCAATGACCATATGGTGGACTGTCACCGCCATGGCGCGGTACAAAAATTGGCGCGGTACAAAAATTGGCGCGGCGGTGATGGCTGATGATATGCCAAAACGCGCATGGCAGCGCATGTTGTCGGGGCGGCGGCTGGATTTGCTGGACCCGTCACCGCTGGATATTGAAATTGAAGACATCGCCCATGGCCTTGCGCGTGTGGCGCGGTGGAACGGCCAGACCAAAGGCGACAACGCATTTTCAGTGGCGCAGCATTGCGTGTTGGTCACGCAGTTGTTTGCTCACGACAACCCCAAAGCGACACGCAAGGAAAAGCTGGCGGCACTGCTGCATGATGCCCCGGAATATGTTGTGGGCGATATGATCTCGCCCTTCAAGGCGGCCTTGGGTGTTGACTACAAGGCGTTTGAAAACCGTTTGCTTGCCGCCATTCATGTCCGGTTTGGGGTGCCTGCGCAACTTTCGCAAACCCTGACCGATGCAATCAAGCAGGCCGACAAAACGTCAGCCTATCTGGAAGCTACGCAGCTTGCCGGGTTTACCCTGGAGGAAGGGCGCAAATTCTTTGGTCAGCCAAAGGGCCTGAACGGTTTTGCAACCGCGCTGATTCCCTCACCCACGCGCGATGCTGCCGAAGATTATCTGAAAACTTTTGCTGAACTCACGGGGTCAAAATGATTGTTGTTTGTTCATTGCGGGCGGCGTCGGAACAGGTGGCATTCACCGGCGCTCGAAAGGCCATCAGCATTCTGGGCTCTGAAATGGAGCATCCGACATTTTACAGCGTGCAGGCAGACAATCATTTGCGGCTCACCTTCAACGATGTTGCTGCCGCTTCACCGGGACTGACCGCACCCGGCATGCACGACATGGTCAAGCTCCTGACCTTCATCCGGCAGTGGGACCGGCAAGCACCGATGCTGATTCACTGCTGGGCCGGTATCAGTCGCTCGACAGCAGCAGGATACATCGCAACTTGCCTGTTGCAGCCGGAGCGCGATGAAGCAGACCTTGCAGGGACGCTTCGAAGGGCCTCGCCATCAGCCACACCAAATCCAATGCTGATCAAATTGGCCGACGAAGCGCTGGGCCGGGGCGGTCGCATGCGGCGAGCGATTGCCGATATCGGACGTGGCGCAGACGCATATGAAGGCGCGCCGTTCAGGCTTGAAGTTTAACGCCGGGCAAATTCCGCTATCGCATATGGCCAAAAGGACCTCATCAGCCCTTCGGGCAGCTTCTCCAAAGGAGAAGCGACTGGATTGTAGATATCCCTCAATATCCGGCATTTGGGGAGGTCCAACGACAAGTCGCTTCTCCTTTGGAGAAGCTGCCCGAAGGGCTGATGAGGTCCCTTTCCCACCATATGCGATAGCCCTCCCCACAAGGGGAGCATAAAAAGCTCAAGTGCCCGTATAGAAAATGTGACGGCCGATTTTCGAGACTTTGCGCAAGGCTTTGGCCCAGCGCGGGGTCACATAGTCTGCATGGTAGTTGGTGGCAGAGTTCATGCCACGGCCCAGATTGGTGTCGCCCTTGATGGCGCGCTGTGCCACGGATTTGGCTTGTGCCCAGGCTGCTGGCTGTTTCACATCATCAGGCTGACCGTCGCACGCAAAAGAGAACTGGCAGGAGTTGCGGCGTTGGGTACCTTGGTAAACCACACCGCAAATTGTTTTGGGGTAGTTTGGTGACTTTACGCGGTTGAGAATGACTTTGGCCACCGCCATTTGCCCGAGGGCTGATTCAGAACGGGCTTCAAAATAAACCGCGCGTGCGAGACAGTTCTCTTCCGCCATACGTACACGGCGCTGGGCAATGATCTTCTGCTTTTCGGCTTTGGGAAGCTTGAATGAATCTTCAATATTGTCAGGTTTGGCAGCAACGGCAAGCTTGGCCAGCGAGCCTGACTTTGATTTGCCATCAACCACGTCGCCAAGATTGACTGACGCTGGCTCAATTTTCAGGCGTCGTTCCGCCAGTTTGGCAACTTTTTTGACCGGCTTTAAAATGGGCGTTGGATCAGCAGACACGGCTGGCGCGGCAGCTTCGCCCGCATCCATCACAACCATATCGCTTTTGCCATCAGACATGACAGTCTGGCGGCGCAGCGTTTTAAGACCCATCAGTTCAAAACTGTCGTCTTCGGCAAGCAGTGAGCCTTTTTGCAACACAGTTGCAGTTTGCGCGGCTGGCATTTCAATGTCAGGGCCTGCGGTATGGGCGTCGGCATTGCGGCCCAGCTGATGGCCGGCAAAGGCAAAGGCAGCAACCAGCATGGCGCCGCCGAAAAGATAGGGAACGAGGTCACGGATACCACTTTGGTCCCGACCTAAATCCTGACCCAAATCCTGGCCAATGTCCAATTCGAAGTCTTGCTGCTCATTAGAGCGCCGATGACGATACTTCGGTGGTTGCAATGTTCTAATCCAACACTAGGGCGACCTGAGCCATCACAGGACAATTACGATTTGTTCACCATAACTGAACCGCGTTTAGCATAGGTAAACGCCATACCGCAACCATAAGAAACCATTTTTGAGCCACTTTTTTGCCGTCACGATTAAAAGCTCAAGTTGTTGAAATATTTAATCTTTTTGGCTCAACCGCAAGTACGCCTGGGCCGATGCCAGCCGGGCGATGGGCACGCGGAAGGGTGAGCACGACACATAATCCAGCCCCAAGGCCTCACAAAAAGCAATTGATTCTGGGTCGCCGCCATGTTCGCCGCAAATGCCCAAATGGATGTCCGGACGCGTCGCCCTGCCCCTTTGCACGGCAATATCGATGAGTTCGCCCACTCCTTCAACATCAAGCGTCACGAAGGGGTCGCGATTGAAAATGCCCTTGGATTGGTACTCATTGATAAAGCGCGAGGAGTCGTCGCGGCTGATGCCAAAGGTGGTTTGCGTCAGGTCATTGGTGCCAAAGGAGAAGAACTCGGCTGATTTCGCAATGTCATTGGCCTTGAGTGCGGCCCGCGGCAGCTCGATCATGGTGCCAACGCGATAAGCCAGCAGCACGCCAGTTTCCTTTTCCACGGCAATGGCTGTGGCATCAATCCGCGCCCGTACCAGATCAAACTCCATGCGTGACGCCACCAGCGGCACCATGATTTCAGGAATGGGCGGCGTGCCGGAAGTTTTTTGCACCTCGGCCACCGCCTCGAAAACAGCACGGGCCTGCATGTCGACAATTTCGGGATAGCTTAAAAGCAAACGCACACCACGGTGACCGAGCATGGGGTTTTGCTCATGCAACTCGCTGATGCGCCGCCGCAACAGCGACGGATCGGCATTCATGGATTTTGCCACCGCATCAATTTCCGGGCCGCCTTCAGGCAGGAATTCATGCAAAGGGGGATCAAGCAGGCGAATGGTGACAGGCATGCCTGCCATGATTTCAAACAGCGAAATGAAATCACCCCGCAGCATGGGCAACACCTTTGCAAGTGCGGCACGGCGGTCTTTTTCCCGGTCGGCCAAGATCATTTCGCGCATGGCTACCAGACGGTCACCTTCAAAGAACATGTGCTCGGTGCGACAGAGGCCAATGCCTTCGGCGCCGAAATCCCTGGCCATGCGGGCGTCATGTAACGTTTCGGCATTGGCCCGCACCTTCATCCGGCGAAATCCGTCAGCCCAGGCCAGAAGTGTCGCAAAATCACCGGTGACTTCTGGTTTTGTGGTGGGCACAGCACCCTTCAAAACCTGACCCGTTGCACCATCAATTGTAATGATGTCGTAGCGGTTCAGCACAAGTCCGGGGGCGGTGAGTGTGCCAAGTTTCGCATCAATCCTGAGCGTTGATGCACCTGACACGCAGGGTTTTCCCATGCCACGGGCAATCACTGCCGCATGGCTGGTCATGCCGCCGCGCGTGGTCAGAACGCCTTCTGCCGCATGAAGGCCCCGCACATCCTCCGGCAGGGTTTCAGGCCGCACCAGAATGACACTGCGACCTTGCGCCGCAAGATCACGGGCTTCCTCGGCATCAAAAATAATGAGGCCAGACACAGCACCAGGCGATGCCGGCAAGCCCGTCGCAATCACGGTGCGCTTTTCGTCAGGATCAATCGTTGAATGCAGCAGTTGATCGAGTGAAAGCGGGTCAATGCGCAGCAACGCCTGCTCTCTGGTCAGCAATCCCCTGTCAGCAAAATCCAGCGCCAAGTGCAATGCCGCCTGGGCGGTTCGGCGACAGGGCTTGGCGGTGAGCAGCCACAGCTTGCCATTCTCCAGGGCAAACTCCACGTCCAGACCATCGCGCATGTGGTTTTCAAATTGTTCGAGTGCCACTGACAGCTCCGCGTGCGCTGCCGGCATGGCGGCTTTCAACGCATCCATGCCCATGCTGGGTTTGAGCCTGGCCGAAAGGTCAGGCCCTGTGGCATTGCCAAGAAATTCGCCACTCATGTGGGCAATGCCGCTTTGTGAATGCCGCGTGGTCACACGGCCAACACCTGATCTGTCGCCCAGCAAACCGTCAACCGTAACCTGCACAATAATGGCCAGGCCTTGGTCTCCGTCCAGGCCTTGCAGCTTGCGGTGTGTCCTGGCGCGCGGTGCAGCCCACGTCCGGAGCAAGGCTGCGCAGGCTGATTTGAATTGCTGTAACGGGTCTTGCGGGAAACCTTCACCGTTGTTGCTTTCAAACTGCGCCTTGAAACGATTGGCCAGTTCCCGCATGTCCGAGCCCTGCATTTCGGTATCAGACACATAGCCGCGCTCTTCCATGTAAAGTGCAAGCACATCCTCAAAGGCGGCGGGGTCATCTCCCATCACAACTTGTGCATAGTTTTGAATGAAGCGGCAGTAGCTGTCATAGGCAAAGCGCAATTCGCCGCTGTATTGTGCCAAGGCTTCAACAGTTTCGTCGTTGAAACCGATATTGAGAACAGCATCACCGGTGCCGGGAACACTCACCGCTGACGACGAACGAATGGCGAGCAACAGTGGTTTTCGGGTTCCCTCCAGCAAACAGCCCGTGATGCGCTCCAACTCCTGCAATGCATCGGTGATTTCGACTGGCAGAAAGTCCTGGGTCTTGTCTGCAATGCTGCGGCACAAATCAGGGCTGATGGCAAAACCCGGCGGCACGGGCAATCCCAGCACAGACATGGTGCAAAGCATTGCAGCCTTGCTGCCCATGTTATGGGCCACGGGTGCAGCAGCAGGCGGGGTGCCTGTGCCGAAGTGAATGATGGTGTTCAAAGCTGTATGTGTGGTCATGATCTTTTGCAACGCAACATTGCGGATGCGACGTTCCGGGTCAAGCGCCGATCTGTGCAATGCACAACTTATGCGAGGGCGGCTTTAGCACCTGTGATGCGTTTCCGGAACAACAGCCAGATTGCAATCGACATGTTGAGAAGGTTCCAGAGAATGCCGTGCGCGAAGGCCCATGTATAAGAGCCGCTCAGATCGAATATCTCTCCCGACAACCAACCGCCCAGTGCCATGCCCAGAACGGTTGCCGTAAGCACCAGACTGATGCGAAAGCCTGCTTCTTTGGCAGGAAAGTTGTCGCGCACGATCAGCGCATAACTCGGCACAATGCCACCCTGCGCCAGACCAAAAAGTGCAGACACCAGATAGAGTGACGCCAATCCATCAAACGGAATATAAAACAGCAGCGCCAGACATTGCAGCACAGAGCCGATGACCAGCGTGCCAACACCGCCAATCTTGTCGGAGAAATAACCAGACAGCAATCGGCTGACCACTCCGCACCCCAGCATCAGCGACAGCATTTGTGCACCCGCTGCGCGCCCGTATCCCAGATCACCGCAATAGGCGATGATGTGGACTTGCGGCATCGACATCGCCACGCAACAGGCAAGACCTGCCAGCACCAGTATGGCCTGAAGTGCGGGCGTGCCTGTTGCCGTCGAAGCGCCAGCCGTTGGACTTGGCCGTTCAACGAGCGAGGCCCGTGGCCGCAAAAGCAACGTGAGTGGCAACATCAAAACAAGAATTGCAATTCCAATATAGACAAATGAAGTGCGCCATCCGTATGTTTCGATGGCGCTGCTCAAAAGCGGTGACCAGATTGCGCCAGCGAGATAGTTGCCGCTTGCCGCGATTCCCACGGCAATGCCTCTGCGTTTTTGAAACCACAACGACACATCCGCCACCAAAGGCCCAAACGTGGTGGCCACACCAAAAAGCCCGATAAGGCCCGCCTGTGCCGCGATGAAGGTCCAGTAGCTTGGCGCGTAGGCGGCACCGATAAATCCCAGCGCCAACAAAATTGTACCAATGAACATCGGAACCACAATGCCAAAGCGGTCAGCCATCCGCCCCATCAACACCCCACCCAGACCAAAGCCGATCATCGTCAAGGTATAAGGTATCGACGCCCCTGCCCGGTCAACGCCGAATTCGGATTGCACAATGGGCAATGCGATGACAGGTGCCCAAAGCCCGATGCCGCCAAGTGTTGCCAAGGCAAGCGAGACGGCAAGACGAATCCAGGAATAACGGCTGTCAGGCAAATGTTGGGTCATGATGGCGGGATAGCGGTGATTGGCGGCTTAGAACAGGGGTGAATTCAGAGTTGCGGCAATTGACAAAAACCTCACCCCCGCCGCAAATGTTCATCCAGCCTCGGCATGATCTCGATGAAATTGCAGGGGTGGTGGCGGTAGTCGAGTTGGTGCAGCAGAATTTCATCCCAGCCATCACGGCAGGCACCGGGCGAACCGGGGAGGCAGAAGACATAGGTGCCGGAAACCACTCCCGCTGTGGCACGCGATTGAATAGTGGAAGTTTTGATTTTCGCAAACGAGATCATGTGGAACACCACACCAAAGCCCTCGATTTCCTTGTCGAACAAGGGTCGCAGCGCTTCAATGGTCACATCGCGCCCGGTAAGTCCGGTGCCGCCCGTTGTGATGATGACGTCAATGTCCTTGCGCTTGACCAGTTTGCGGACGGCGGCGCGAATCCGCCGGATGTCGTCTTTGACGATCATGCGATCAAGCAAGTGATGGCCGGCTTCCGTAACGCGGGCGGCGAGTGTGTCACCGGATTTATCATCAGCACTGGTTCGTGTATCCGATATCGTGATCACCGCGATGCCTGCGGGCAGGAATTCGCGCGGTGGTTTGATGCTCATGTCAACTGGTCCAGTTTCAGCTTAAAGGCTTGCAGGTCGTGCCAGGCCAGGCGTTTCGATGCAGGCGAATTCAACAATGTTTCGGGATGGAAAGTGGTGAGCGCTGGGATGCCTGCGATATCGACCCACTTGCCACGCGATTTGAATATCGCCCCATCGCCGCCGCCGAGCCATTGGCCGGGCATTGCCCCGAGGCAGAGAACAAGTTTTGGTGCGAGGAGTTGCAACAGGCGCAAGGCCAGGGGCACACACATTTTGGCTTCAAGCTCAGTCAGGGAGCGGTTGCCGGGGGGTCGCCAGGGAATAAAACTGGCGAAGGCAACGGCCTCAGCATTTTCACGGGGAGTAAAACCCGCAAGCCCGATGGCTGCCAACATGCGATCAACCAGAACCTGGTGCTTGCCGGACAGGACTTCACCTGTGGCATCTTCCGCGTTGCGCGGCCTGTCGCAAAATACAAGCACACGGGCATTGGCCACACCCGAATAAGTACTGGGGCGGTTGGCCGTGCGCTTCAAGGGATGGGCGTCAAAACCGTTGACGGCTTCGACATAGGCTTCAAGGGAGTCAATTGATGCGGCCAACGCCTCCGCTGCCGCAACACCTTCGGCACCAGCAGCAACGGCCTGCCAGTTCACGACGGGCTTTGGCGGCGCTGCGATAAGGGGCGACCGGAGCTTGGGGGCAGGTGCCGGCATTGCAGCGGGCACCGCAAAACGGTTCACTGGATGATCCAGCAACACCTCATCCGCCCCCATTTCCACCAGCCAGGGCAGAATGCGGGATATCTCCATCCTTTCGCCGGAGGTGGGGTTCATGTCGCAGCCAGACGCCTGTTCACGTTTCGAAAAATCCTATAACAGCGTTACCATATACACAAAGCAATCGGGGACTTACAGTGTCAGACGTTACGCGCGAAGCAATGGAATATGATGTGGTGATTGTGGGTGCAGGCCCGGCCGGCTTGAGCGCTGCCATTCGCGTCAAACAGCTGTCGCCTGATACGACCGTGTGTGTGCTGGAGAAAGGCTCCGAAGTTGGGGCGCATATTCTGTCTGGCGCCGTGGTCGACCCCGTTGCCTTGAACGAACTGTTTGCCGATTGGAAGGAACGCGGCGCACCCCTCAATACAGCTGTGACCGATGACCGCTTTTATGTGCTGGGGCCGCAGGGTGCCTTGCGCCTGCCGAATTTCCTGATGCCGCCGCTCATGAACAACCACGGCAATTATGCGGTGTCACTTGGCAATCTGTGCCGTTGGCTTGCACAGCAGGCCGAAAGCCTGGGTGTTGAAATCTATCCGGGCTTTGCGGCGTCTGAGGTTCTCTATTCTGAAACCGGTGCCGTGCGCGGCGTTGTCGCTGGCGTAATGGGCCTGGAGAAAAATGGCTCACAAGGACCTGACTATCAGCCCGGCATGGAATTGATCGGCAAATATGTTTTGATTGCCGAAGGTGCGCGTGGCTCTTTGGCCAAGCAGATTATCAGTCACTATAATTTGTCGGACGGCAAAGAGCCGCAAAAGTTCGGTTTGGGCATGAAGGAGCTCTGGGAAGTAAAACCGGAGAACCACCGCCCCGGACAAGTCACCCACACCATGGGCTGGCCGCTGGGCACCAGCACGGGTGGCGGCAGCTTCATGTATCATCTCGAAGACAATATGGTGTCTGTCGGCTTTGTGGTGCATCTGAATTACCAGAACCCGCATCTTTTCCCCTACGCCGAATTCCAGCGCTACAAGCACCATCCGCTGATTGCGCAGGTGCTGGAAGGTGGCCGTCGTGTGGCCTATGGTGCGCGTGCGATTACCGAGGGCGGCTTGCAGTCGGTGCCGAAACTCAGCTTCCCCGGTGGGGCGTTAATCGGCTGTTCAGCAGGTTTCGTAAATGTGCCGCGCATCAAGGGCAGTCACAACGCCATGAAGACGGGTATGCTGGCGGCAGAGGCCGCGGTTGCGGCGATTACCGACGGGCGCAGTGGTGATGAACTGTCGTCATATCAAACGGCCTATGAAAATTCATGGGTCTACCAGGACCTGAAGCGCGTCAAAAACGTCAAGCCAATGTGGTCGAAGCTGGGGCTGATTGGCGGATTGGTGCTGGGCGCATTGGATATGTGGTTGCAGTCGCTGCTTGGGTTTGGGTTCGGCACCTGGCGGCATGGCAAAACCGATGCGGCGGCCACAGGAACAGCGGAAGCTTTCAAAAAAATCGACTATCCAAAGCCCGATGGCGTGTTGTCGTTTGACCTGCTGACCAACGTGGCCTTCTCCAATACCAATCACGCGGAAAACCAGCCCTGCCATTTGCGCCTCACCAATGCGGAAGTGCCGACTGCCATCAACCTGCCGATCTACGACGAACCGGCACAGCGCTATTGCCCGGCAGGGGTTTATGAGATCGTTCGTTCAGAAGGCCATGCACCACGCTTCCAGATCAATTTCCAGAACTGCGTGCATTGCAAAACCTGCGATATCAAGGACCCATCACAGAACATTGTCTGGACAG
This sequence comes from Hyphomicrobiales bacterium, assembly GCA_043754325.1. Lineage (GTDB taxonomy): Bacteria > Pseudomonadota > Alphaproteobacteria > Rhizobiales > Aestuariivirgaceae > Aestuariivirga. Next base: position 3,838 of record JAYUVC010000101.1, on the reverse strand, counting down.
TACCGCAGGGTGGTGACGGCCCGAATTATCCGAATATGTGAGGCAAAACAGACAACGCCTTGCTTTTATTTCACAGCAAGGCGTTGGGTGTTCGAAGAACTTACTTCGACACACGCATGCTCGTCAGGCTTCCGGCGATTTTTTCAAATGCTGCTGTCAGTTCAGCGGCATTGGATGCGGTTATGCGATGACTGCTGTCCGTCGCGCAATCATTCATGAGAGCGACGCGGGCCGGAATTGTTGTAATGAGTTCGAACTCAATCGTATAGATTTCGACTCCCGATTGTTTCATCGCCAGACAAAGTGCTTTGGACTGGACATAAGCGGTGCCATTTGTCGGGGCACAATTGATGTGATCGATCGCAGATCCGCTGCCATTATAATGTGGCACCCCGCTGATAACACCATTGCAATACCCGCTGTTGTACTCGGCATCTGTCATCAAAACCATGACCTTGCGTGTTTTCGGGGCGGTATAAGAAGCAGGCACACTTTCACCGGCCCACAATCCAAAATTTGGTGAAAGTGTATACCAACCCCAGGCAATGCCCACCTGGCCTGCAGTTGAACCTCCTGCTGACATCGAGTCGATGCTGGTCTTCAAGTTTGCAATGTTACTCGTGAGAGGTGAAACACTCGCAGTGATACAAGGATTCCCCGACGGGGGATAGGCACGGCCGACCGGGAACAGTGTAACCGATGCATCTGTATAGGCTTGAGCACCAGTGCGCTCGCTGACGCAAGTGCTGATATTATGGGTTCTATTGGCATTGCTGTCGCTGTTCTTGAAAGTGTAGCTGGCCCAGCCGGGAACTGTGTTTGTCCCGGCCGTCGGTGTTCCTCGTACGGCGTTTGCGCGGGTTCCGAGGTTCACGCCCATACTGTAGGGAATGATGGCCACCTTCGAATAATACGGTGTCTGGACGGGCGAAACAACCTTGTCGATGAATTTCTTTGCAGCGCTTTTCAGAGCTGTCATGTTAGGCACCATTGAGCCTGTATTGTCCAACACAAGCGCAACCTCGACATGGCTGCCGTTCTTGACCACTTCAGACGATAGTTTTACATCAACATAGTCAACGCCTGCCAACATGATCGGCATCATGAGCGCGGTTTTCACCCGCGCTGTTCCAGTGACGACAACTTTTTCAGTTGTGTTGACCAGATCAAATGCTGTGATCGAAATTTGATCAGGATCGGCAAAGTTGTTGTCGATATATTTTCTCGCCAGGATTTTCAGGTTGGCAGTGGACACAGATTGATCTGCCGCAGCAGCAGCCAGCGCCGCCGCATCGAGACTGGCCGCAAATTTCTGATGCGTATAACTGACCCGCACTGTATCAATGGCGGCTCCGGCACACAGTAACATGGGAACGACTGTGAATGCTGCCATTTGCATAATCGTGCCACTTTGATCCTTCCGGAAAGTCTTCAGTTTGGCACGTGCCGACTTTTTCAGGGCTTCTACATATTTCCGCATTGCCGTCTCTCCAAAATGGTATTTGGGAGGTACTTAAACTTGGAGCATTAAGGTTGCGTAGCAGAGGTCGTTCAAATTTTAATGAACTTCAAAAGCGGGTGTACTTGCGTTTGGCACTTTGAAAACGGGTCAAACATATGTTGATTTTTTCTGTTGCGGTCTTCCACGAAAAACCGCAATTTGACGGAATAGATCTAATCAGGGGCGATTTGCCCCACGTTGAAACGAGACGATGCGCAAAATCATTCGAACGGCCTTTCCCCTTGTCCTCAGCCTGCTTGTGGGCACGTCCGCTTTCGCCAGCACACAACCCTATGAGACATCCCTCTCCGGCAATTATCTGGCGGGCCGGGTCGCGGTGAACGCCAAAGACAACGATTTGGCCATGCAATTTTACACGGATGCCTTGAAACAGGATCCTGGCAACGCCCAATTGACCGAGCGCCTGTTCCAGATCGAAGTGACTTCGGGGCAAATGGCAGATGCCGAAAAACAGGCGGAAGAAGTGCTTGCCTCCAACAGCCAGCATCGCCTGGCCCGCATTGTATTGGGCCTGAAGGCTTTGCGCGAAAAGAAAATGGATGCGGCACGCGAGCATTTTACCGAGGCTGCCTACACGCCAGTTGGTGAATTGACATCGGCACTGCTGGCGGCTTGGTCTTTTGCTGCGGAAGGGTCGCTCAACGCGGCGATGACAGAGCTCGACAAGTTGGACGCCAATGAATCATTCGCAAATTTCAAGTCCTTTCATGCCGCATTGATTTCGGACGTGCTGAATTCGTCTGTGAGGTCAGAAGCGGCCTACAGGAAAGCCTATGCCGAAGCAGGCACGAGTTTGCGCGTCACGCAGGCTTATGGCAATTTTCTGGAACGCAACGGCAAGTCAAAGGAAGCGGCGGAGATCTACCGGACTTTCCTCACCAATGGTGACGGCAATCAATTGGTGACCGAAGCTTTGGCACGCGCCGAAAAAGGCGTCATTCCCGCAGCCTTTGTTCCGACTGCTGATGCCGGAGCCGGAGAAGCCCTGTTCTCTCTCGCGGCAGCCATGAACGACGACCAGAGCATCGACGTGGCACAAATCTATGCCCAGCTTGCCTTGTCCATGACTGTTGACAAGCCGGTGACATTGACGTTGCTCGGTGACATTTTGGCGGCAACGCGAAACTATCAGGCGGCCATCGACACCTATGACATGATTCCCGCAACGTCAGTATTGCGCACAAATGCTGAAACCGAAATTGCTTTGAACCTGCAGCGTCTGGAAAAGCCGTCCGAGGCGGAACAGAGGCTGCGCGCCGTGGTGGCCAAGGAACCCGCAAATTACGATGTCCTGGTAACCTTGGGCAATCTCTTGCGCAATGCAGAAAAATACAAGGATGCCGATGCGTTTTACACCCAGGCCCTGGCCCTGGTCACAAAGCCTGCGCGCCAGCATTGGAGCGTGTTTTACTATCGCGGCATTGTCCGCGAGAGAATGAAAACCTGGCCTGCCGCCGAAGCTGATTTGAGAAAAGCCCTGGAATTGTCCCCTGAAGAGGCGTCGGTGCTGAACTATCTCGGCTACTCGCTGATTGACATGAATGAAAAGCTGGACGAGGCCATTGGCATGGTCAAAAAAGCCGTCGAAGCCAAGCCGAACGACGGCTACATTGTCGACAGTCTGGGCTGGGCGCATTTCCAGCTGCGCGATTTCGAGGAAGCCGTTGTGCATTTGGAACGCGCCACAGATTTGCGTGCCGGGGATCCCATCATTGCCGAACATTTGGGCGATGCCTATTGGCGTGTGGGCCGCAAACTTGAGGCCAAATTCCAATGGCAGCATGCCAAGGACAACAAGCCGGAGCCTGTTGACCTGAAACGCATTGAAGGCAAATTGCAAAGTGGACTGCCGGAATTGCCAGCGCTGGTAAAACCTGCCGACAACAGCAAGGCTGGCGGCAACAACGGTTGATGTCTGCCGTCATCAGGGAATTTGCGCCTGCGAAAATCAATCTGGCGCTTCACGTGCTTGGCCGCCGGATGGATGGCTATCACGAACTGGATTCGGTGGTGGCCTTTGCCGATGTTGGCGATGAACTGACGTTTGCAAAAAGTGATGTGACCACCTTATCCGTGGACGGAGCATTCGCCGCTGATGTTCCAAGGACGGACGGCAACCTGGTGCTCAAGGCTTATGCCGCTTTGAAACAGCACGGTGATCTGCCAGGCGTGGCGATACACCTGACAAAAAACCTGCCGGCGGCTTCAGGCATGGGTGGCGGCTCGGCAGATGCGGCAGCGGCACTGCGGGCGCTGATCCGCATGTTTGATCTTCGACTTGAGTCCGGAGCACTGCGTAATATCGCTTTGTCGCTG
>JAYUVC010000100.1:0-8304 GCA_043754325.1 Hyphomicrobiales bacterium | reverse complement strand
CTTTCATATGCCGAACATTTTCTTAACCCGACAGCAGTGCAACAAGTGCGGTTTACCGAAAAAACCGACTTTTGCCAATATCGCCACTATTGCCTTTTCATTTACCTTACTCATTCAGCTTAACAGATGAATGGTCAGCGTTTACCATAGGTTAAGCTGGCCCATTGGTTCCAACAAAGCTATAAGTTTAATCACGAATTAAGGGCAACCGGCAGCACCAAATACAATCGGGAACCCAACTCCACGAGGAGAGGCGGCACTCATGCCAGAGTGGTTGTCGTCTCTCCTTAAATTATTCCGGGCGCTACCGCCCGCTGAAATGGCTTGGGGTTCAGGCCCGCCGCATCTCCTGAACCACAGGTCCGCCGGTCCGGACGCGAATCGAGTGGCCTCCTCGTTTGCAATATGTCCGGACCGGTACTTTTTTAACAACACCCGCAAAAAAAAGCGCTGACGATGCAGCGCTTCATTTTCAGATCATGTCAAAACCAGTTACTTGATCTTGGTTTCCTTGAACTCCACGTGCTTGCGAACAACCGGATCATACTTGGTCATGGAGAACTTTTCCGTCTTGGTGCGGGAATTCTTTTTTGTCACATAGAAATATCCGGTGTCTGCGGTGGATTGCAGCTTGATCTTGATAACGTTGCCTTTGGCCATAATGGTCTCCAAACTCGAATTTGATCGGGATAGAGCCGATGGGTGGCATAAAGTCAAGTTCTAACGGGCGACGTATTTTCCGTAAACCCAGCCACGACCACCGCCGTACTTCACGCGGAGCCATTTGCCCTGCTGGCTGCAGATCGACACACCATTGCCGTTATAGATACGGTCAATTTCGTCATAACCTGTACCGGGGCCGGTGCGCACAGACAGAAAATTGTCTCCGTTGGGATCAAGGCCACGTACTTTTCCAAATTGCCTGCAGGAGTCAACCGGTGGCTTGGGAATGGCCTTGGTGGACGGAATGGCGGCCTGCTGCTCGACTGGTGCGGCAGGCTTGGGCTTTGGCAATGATGCGCGAACCAGTTTGTCACGCGCGGCCTTGGCATAGGGTGTGAAAATGCCACCGGGATATTGTCCCAAAAAGACGTTCCAGCCATCGACGGTGTCTATGCCTTCAGCAAGTTTGTAGGCTTGGTCTTCGTTCAGTGACGGTGCGACAGGCACAACTGGTGCAATAACTTTCGGTGGGACGTAGACCGCCACTTGCGGGGATTCCGTCATCGCACCACCGGGGACCAGGCTGAAGTTTTCCGGCAGATCGTCATAGTAAGCCGGGCGCTGTTCGTGCCCTACCGACTTTCCGAGAATTTCCACGTCGTCGCGAATTGAAGCCGCAAGATCCCGCAACTTCACGCCGGGTGATGACAAGCGACCAAGCAACACGCGGGTGTAAACCGACGTCAGATCGGTGTCCGCGTCATCCAGCCTGTCGAGGGCGGTTTGGCCGGCACCTGCGGAATACATGATGAAAGTGCCTTTGGTGGTTGCCACGTTGGCCAAGCCGCGCGTGCCGCCCAGGCCCCTGGTTCCACCAGCAGCAAACGGATTGTCGCGACAGGCATCAATGATGAGAATGCGGGCACCGGCACCGCGTTGTTCCAATGTCTCAAGCAACGTGTTCAGAGCCAAAGCTTCGGATTTCAGCAGATCAGTGCCGCCTTCTTTGGGCAGCGGAATATCCGTTGGAAGAAGAAAATTTTGCCCGGCAATTTCGACGCCATGACCCGAATACTGGATCACGACGGTGTCACCGGGTTCAATTTTCCCGTAGAGTTTTGAAAGTGCCTGATTGAAATCGCGGCGGGTGAGATTGAGACCAGTGGTCACATCAAATCCCAGCTCCGCCAGTTTTTCGCCAATGGCTGTCGCGTCACCGACTGCTTTTTCAAGCTTTGGAACGTCCGTGTAGTCATTGTTGCCAATGACAAGGGCCAATCGCTTTGCGGCAAAACTTTCCGACCCGAAAACCGGAATGACAATCAGGATGACCAACAACACCATCCAACGTCTGAGCATGCGCATCATAAAAGCTTCCTTCAATTCAACATGCTTGCGATTTTCCATCGCCCAATATTAACCAGGGCTGAACGGTCAAACCACAGGTTCCTGTTTTAACACGTCCATTATCAAAGGTCATCAGCCCAATTCCGCAGAATGTAGCACTTCCGCAGAACGGCCGATCGTGCCATGATCGCGGCATGGCTCGCATTGGTTTTTATCCCGGTTCATTTGACCCCGTTACCTTCGGTCACCTTGACGTGATCGCGCGGGCAGGGCGCATGGTTGATAAACTGGTGATCGGTGTGGGCGTGCATGACGCCAAAAAAGCGCTGTTGCCCGCTGAACAAAGAGTAGCACTCGTCAAACAATGCAGCTTGCCCATTTCCGAGCACACTGGCCTTCAAATTGAAGTTGTCACTTTCAGTGGCTTGACCGTTGATGCCGCCAGAAAAGCCAGGGCGCAAGTGATCTTGCGGGGCCTGCGGGATGCCTCGGATTTTGACTCTGAAGTGCAAATGGCCCAGATGAACGGCGCATTGTCTCCGGAACTTGAAACGGTGTTTCTGGCCGCGTCTCCAGCGACTCGCATGATCGCGTCATCATTGGTGAAACAGATAGCGAAGATGGGCGGCGATATTTCGCTGTTCCTGCCGAAAGAGGCAGAACGGGTGCTTCGAGACGTCATGAAAATTTAAGACCGTCGAAGTTGCGCCATGTTTACGGGTAGGCTAGTGGCATCCCGTTAACTGGAGATTCCCATGAAGAAAATGATTTTTGCCGGGCTTTGCCTCGCCGTTCTCGCGGCACCCGCATTTGCAGCCGAAAGCCTGAAGGTGGATACCAGCCTTGGCTGCAGTTTCAGCATCAAGCTGCGCGCCGATCTGGCACCGAAGCATATTGCGCAGATCACCAAGCTTGCTGCTGCCAGTGCCTATGACAATGTGGTGTTTCACCGTGTGATTGGCGGCTTTATGGCCCAGACAGGCGATGTGCAATTCGGCAAAGTGGGTGCAGACGTGACAGCCGCCGGAACTGGCGGCTCAACCGAACCGGATATCGCTGCTGAATTTTCACCCGAACATTTTGCCCGCGGCACCGTGGGCATGGCCCGCAGCCAAAGTCCTGATTCAGCAAACAGCCAGTTTTTCGTGATGTTCGCTGACGGCGGCTTCCTCGACAATCAATACACTGTCTGGGGCAATGTTGACGAAGCGGGCATGGCTTGCGTCGATAAAATCAAGAAGGGCGACCCGCAATCCGGCGCTGTCTCAACACCTGACTCCATGAAGAAAGTGACTGTACAATAATGGCTGACCTTGAAAACACCCTGTTCCTCGACATTGCAGATCATGACGGCAAGGCGAAGGGCCGTGTGACCATTGAACTGCTTTCGAAAGTGGCCCCTGGACATGTGACGCGCATCAAGGAACTGGCGCGGGATGGTTTTTATGATGGCGTGGTGTTCCACCGCGTCATCGAAGGCTTCATGGCGCAAGGCGGTGACCCCACAGGCACCGGCATGGGCGGCTCAAAAAAGCCTGACCTGAAAGCTGAATTTTCAGCTGAGTCGCATACCCGTGGCGCATGCTCCATGGCCCGCTCGTCCAACCCGAATTCCGCCAACAGCCAATTCTTCATCGTGTTCGACGAAGCAAAGTTCCTCGACAAGCAATATACGGTTTGGGGCCGCGTCACCGATGGCATGGATGTCGTCGACAAGATCAAGCGCGGCGAACCTGCAAAGCAGCCGGACAAGATTGCCAAAGCGCAAGTGGCAGCGGATGGGAAGGCCTGAACTTGAAGTTTGACCTCAATTGGTATATATCATTGATATCTACCAATTGGGGTTTTCGATGACCAAAACCACAGCGAAACTTTTCATGCACGGACGCAGCCAGGCTGTGAGATTGCCGAAGGAATTTCGCATGGAGGGAACGGAAGTGGAAATCTGGAAAGAAGGTGATGTGGTCTATTTAAAGCCATTCACCAAACCCACCAATTCGTGGACAGAAATTTTCTCTGAACTGCGACGCTTGCCTGATGTTGGCGGCTTTATGGAAGTGAGAGATCAACCAATCTTGGGTCCGCAGCCAAAAAATCTGATTGACGATGATTGACGGCATCAATCGTTACGTTTTCCTCGATACCAACATTGTCTCGAAGTCAATCAGGAAACCGTCAGTCATCCTCGAACGTCGCATGGAGCGGGAGTGGGCAGGCGGAACACGTTACCTTCTGTCTGTCATCGTTGTTCATGAACTTGAACGCTCAGTGCTTGGCAGCGAAAATCCCGCAGTGGCGCGCGAACGCCTTAACGCATTCATGAACGGCATTTCGGGTGTTGCTGCGTTTGAACCTGAAGACGCGAAAATCTCAGCTTCAATTCACCAGGAAATGGAGACGCAAGGGGTGATCATCGGTGTTTTTGACATCTTGATTGCTGCGCAAGCCCTGCGCAAAAATCTGCCTGTGGTTACCAATAACACGCGGCATTTTTCACGCATTGGCGGGTTGCTTTGTGAAGACTGGACACTCTGAATCATGCGCGTTGCCAATTTCGACTTTGATTTGCCGCCAGAAAACATAGCACTCCGCCCCGCCACACCCCGGGAGGCTGCGAAACTTCTGCTCGTCGATGACGGACTTGCAGACCACACCATCGCTGATTTACCGCGTCTCCTGAAACCCACCGACGTCCTCGTCTTCAACGACACCCGCGTTATCCCCGCCGCACTTTCAGGCATTCGCATAGGCCGCCATGGCACCACGCCGAAGATCGAGGCTCTCCTCCATATGCGGCTCGACGGCGCAAAGTGGAAAGCCTTCGTCAAGCCTGCCAAGAAACTGGAGCAGGGCGACACGGTTCGCTTCGGCGAACTTGAAGCAACGGTGGAACACAAAGGCGAAGCGGGAGAGGTCACATTGCATTTCGCAATTGCCAACGCCGAACTCGACACTGCCCTCATGCAATGGGGCAGGGTGCCGCTTCCACCCTATATTGAAAGCAAGCGCCAACAAGACGCGCAAGATCGTACAGACTATCAAACCACTTATGCCAAACATGACGGCGCAGTTGCTGCTCCAACGGCAGGACTGCACTTCACATCGAACCTGATGAAGACGCTGCAAGACTCTGGTATACAACAGGAATATGTCACCTTGCATGTGGGAGCGGGAACTTTTCTTCCGGTCAAGGTTGAAAACACCGAAGACCATAAGATGCACCATGAATGGGGCAGCATATCAGCCGAAACGTCGCAACGCCTGAAAGCCGCAAATGCCGAAGGACGGCGGATTGTGGCTGTCGGCACCACGTCATTGCGGTTGCTTGAAGCGTCTGGCCTCGAGCCGTTCAGCGGTGCCACGGATATTTTCATCACGCCGGGCTACACGTTCCGCGCTGTCGATGGTTTGTTCACCAACTTCCATTTACCCAAATCCACTCTCTTCATGCTGGTCTGCGCCTTCGCCGGAACCGACCGCATGAAGGCGGCCTATGCCCATGCCATTGCAGACAACTATCGGTTCTATTCCTACGGCGACGCCAGCCTGCTATGGCCCGCAGCATGACCCAATCGTTTGGATTTACACTTCACAAAACCGACGGCGCAGCAAGGCGCGGCACTGTGCATACGGGGCGCGGCGACATTCGCACCCCTGCCTTCATGCCGGTTGGCACGGTTGGCACCGTCAAAGGTTTGTATCTTGATCAGGTAAAAGAAACCGGTGCCGATATCATTCTCGGCAACACCTATCATTTGATGTTGCGCCCCGGTGCCGAGCAAACCGCAGAACTCGGGGGCCTCCATCATTTCATCGGCTGGAACGGCCCCATCCTTACCGACAGTGGCGGATTTCAAATCATGTCGCTGTCAAAGATTCGCAAGATCACGGAACGCGGGGCGATGTTCCAGTCCCATATCGACGGCAGCAAGCATGAGCTGACGCCGGAGCGGGCCATGGATATTCAGCGCTTGCTGGGGTCTGATATCCAGATGCAGCTCGACCAATGCATTGAATTTCCGCACACGGAAAAACAGGCGGTGAAGGCCATGGAATTGTCCTTGCGATGGGCCGAACGCTCACGCATTGCCTTTGGCTCACAGCCGGGCAAGGGCAACTTTGGCATTGTGCAGGGTGGCACCAACGAAACGCTGCGCCGCCGCAGTGCTGAAGGGCTGCAACAGATCGGTTTTGAAGGCTACGCCATTGGCGGTCTTGCGGTTGGCGAGGGGCAGGAGCTGATGCTGTCCACACTCGATTTTACCACCCCCATGTTGCCGGAAAATCATCCGCGTTACCTTATGGGAGTTGGTACGCCCGATGACATGTTGGAGGCTGTTGCACGAGGTGTGGACATGTTTGATTGCGTGATGCCCGCTCGCTCCGGACGCCATGGTCAGGCTTTCACGCGCTTTGGCAAGTTCAATTTGCGCAATGCGAAGTTTGCCAAGGACAATCGGCCGATGGACGAAGAACACCCGTGTCCTGCGCTGTCGCAATATTCGCGCGCCTATATCCACCATCTCATGCGCTCTGGCGAATTGCTCGGCATGATGTTGTTGTCCTGGGCCAACATCGCTTATTACCAAAGCCTGATGCAGGGCATGCGGGATGCCATTGAGCAGGGTCGCTTCGAAGAGTTCCGCGTCTCGACGAAGGAACAGTGGCAGCGCGGCGAAACTTGATCTAAAAACTGGCAGCAGAGGAGACTATGCATGAAAATGAACGGTGAAGAAATCATTTCGGCGTCGATTGAAACAGTGTGGAACGCGCTGAACGACGTTGAGGTTCTGAAACAGTGCATTCCCGGCTGCGAGAGCATTACCAAGACATCGGCGACAGAAATGACGGCCCGCGTTGTTGCCAAGGTTGGACCCGTCAAAGCCGGCTTCAATGGCTCGGTGAAACTGAAAGACCTGAAGCCACCCCACTCCTATCGCATCGAAGGCAAGGGTGAGGGCGGTTTGGCGGGTGCTGCCAGCGGTGGTGCCACGGTGCATCTGGAGAGCGTGCCGGAAGGCACCAAAATGACCTATGATGTGGATGCCCAGGTGATCGGCAAAATGACGATGTTGGGTTCACGCCTGATTGATTCCACAGCCCGTTCCCTTGCGGGTCAGTTTTTCGAAAAATTTGCGGAAGTCGCCGCGCAGATGAAACCTGTTGCTGTTGCAAAGGTAAAGCCGAAAAAAGTTGCGGTTGCCAAAAAAGCAGTGCCAAAGAAAGCCGCCAGGAAAATCGTAGCGAAAAAACCGGCAGCCAAAAAGAAGGCTGCAAAAAAGTAATGGCGGAGGGGGTGGGATTCGAACCCACGGTACGCTTTCACGCACAACGGTTTTCAAGACCGTCGCAATCGACCACTCTGCCACCCCTCCGCAGGGGGTTACTGGTCGGAGCGCGTTCTGCACGAGGATGCGGGATTGGTCAAGCGGTCCCTCTCTGTCTTGTGGCTGCGCCAAAATCCACCTCTCCCGCAAGCGGGCGAGGAAGTTAAAAATGAAGGTGATGGTTTTCCAGTGGCCAGACGTCACCTTGCTGAGCAGGGCCTGGCCCTTGAGGAACCGCCACAGCGTATCAAGGCACACATGCCTGCCCCGGGCATGGACCTCCAAATGCAGGGCGGCAAGCGTCAGATCAGGCTTCTCGGCCATCCGTGCCATCAGCCATTCGCGTACCACTTTTCAACCCCACGCATCCCGCATGCGGTACCATAACATCGCTGCCACCAGCAGCGGCGTCCGCACAGCACCACCCGGAAATGGCAAGTGTTTCACCCGCGCCAACAGATCAAACTTTTCCGCCGTGCCGCGAATGGCCTCTGCCATCAACTTCCCATACATGCCAGCCAGCGCCACGCCCTGGCCGGAATAGCCATGTGCGTAATAGGTCGCCGGCGACAACCGTCCGCAATCCGGTAACCGGTTTGATGTGATGGCGATGAAACCGCTCCACGCATGACTTATCTTCACGTCGCTCAGTTGCGGGAACACCTTTATCATGTTTTTCTTCATGAAGGCCCCCACATCCGCCGGTTCCAGCGTTGAATAATTCGCACCGCCGCCGAACAGCAAGCGGTTGTCTGCCGTGCGCCTGAAGTAATCAAGAATGAAGTTGGTATCGGCCACCGCTTCATTGTCGCGAATGAGTGACCGGGCCATGTTATCTCCCACAGGTTCCGTGGTCGAAATGAAACTTGTGACAGGCATCACCCGTCCGTAAAGCGGCTTTACGGTTTTACCGAGATACCCATTGCCGGCAATGATCATGAACTGCGCTGACACTTTGCCCGTCGCA
>JAYUVC010000099.1:0-2575 GCA_043754325.1 Hyphomicrobiales bacterium | reverse complement strand
GCTGTTGGCATTGATGTTGAGGAGGCCACCATCGCGTGTTTCATATTGGTGGGTGTCGCCGTGCTGTGCCACGCTCCAGCCCCAGTCCTGCACCAAGCTGCGCATGGCGGGCCAGAAGTTGGGATCTGGCGAATCAACTGTGAGGTTTGCGTCGCGGTTATCGGGTACGATGCCAATCAAGGGGCGAATATCATTGGCCTTGAACAGGGTTTCGAATTTGCCGAAACGCTCCCCCGACATGGTGGGGCAGATGTCATCCATACGGAAGAGGTATTTGGTCACCGCTTATCTACCCCTGACTCCAAAGCACCGTCATTCCCGCGAAGACGGCAATCCAGACTTGCCACGATTTCGCTGGTTGAAAGTCTGGATTCCCGCCTTCGCTGGAAAAACGGAGCAGAGGGACGTGTAGAGTTATTTCGACCTGAATTTTGCATGGCTTTGCTGCTATAGCGTGATCAAAGTTGCAAGCAAAGGTCTCTATCGCTAGAGGTTCGGGCTTGTCTCAAAACCAACGCGGATTGCATGCAAACTCCACTACCCCACTTCCGGAAAATTCTGTTGCTCGGAGCCGAACCTGCATCGTTGATCAATTTCCGTGGACCATTGATCAAGCACTTACTTGCGCTGGGCCATGAGGTGCATGTGGCGGCCAAGCAAGCCAGTGTGGAGCAGGTGGCGGTGCTCGCGAACATGGGTGTTGCCTTTCACGCCGTGCCCTTTGTGCGGGCGGGCATGAATCCGTTTCGGGATGGGGTGACCGGGGTGGCGCTTTACAAGTTGTTCAAGGCGCTGCGGCCTGATGCAGTGATCTCATATACTTCAAAGCCGGTGATCTATGGCTCGCTGGCGGCACATATGGCGGGTGTGCCGCATATCGTGGCCATGGTGACGGGGCTTGGCTACCCCTTCATCGATGGGCCCGAGCGCAAACGCAAATTTGCCAAGTGGGCATCGTCACGGCTTTATGGTCTGGCCTTGCCGCGCTGTGCGCATGTATTGTTCCAAAATCCGGATGATCGGGCGGACTTCGAAACGCTGGGCATGCTCCGCCGGGTGCGCAATGTGGCCGTGGTCGACGGATCGGGTGTTGATACGGATTATTTTGCGTCGGCACCATTGCCCGAAAAACCCGGCTTTCTCGTGATGGCCCGCTTGTTGGCGGACAAGGGGGTACGAGAATATGCCGAGGCTGTGGCGGAAATCAGATCCCAACTCCCGGAGGTGCAATTCCGGTTGCTCGGCGGGCATGATCCTTCGCCCAATGGGGTGGCCGACACCGAAGTGCAGTCTTGGGTGATGAAGGGTATCGTTTATCTGGGAGAGACAAAAGACGTGCGCCCCGTCATCGCGGCAGCATCCGTGATCGTGCTGCCATCCTATCGTGAAGGCACGCCGCGGTCTGTTTTGGAGGGTATGGCCATGGGCCGCGCGATTATTACAACTGATGTGCCGGGCTGCCGTGAGACGGTCGTTGATGGTGTGAATGGGCTGCTTGTTCCCGTGCGGGATGCCAAAGCTTTGGCTGCGGCCATGCTGGCGCTGGCGCGGGACCCGGCACAAGTTACTCGCATGGGAGAGGCTTCGCGGCGCATTGCGGTTGAAAAATACAGGGCGGAAGTGGTAGCGCAGGATACGGCCCGGAAGGCCGGTCTGAATGGAGACGCGTTGGGTTGAAGCGCCTGTTTGACATTATAGTGTCTGCGTCGGTCTTGCTGGTGGCAAGCCCGCTATTGCTGCTGCTTGCAGTGCTGGTGCGCGTCAACATGGGATCGCCCGTGCTGTTCCGACAGAGGCGTCCCGGACTTCATGCTGTGCCCTTCGAGATGATCAAGTTTCGCACCATGCGCAATGAATTGGATGCGCAAGGAAATCCGCTTGATGATGCGCAGCGTCTCACGTCTCATGGCAGGTTTTTGCGGGCGTCAAGCCTTGATGAATTGCCGGAACTTTGGAATGTGCTGAAAGGCGACATGAGTCTGGTGGGGCCGCGTCCGCTGTTGATGGAATATCTGCCGCTCTATTCCGCACGGCAAGCGCGGCGGCACGAAATGCGACCAGGTATCACGGGATGGGCCCAGGTCAATGGCCGTAACGCCTTGTCATGGGCCGAAAAATTCGACCATGATGTTTGGTACGTGGAGCACCAGAGTTTTCTGCTCGATCTCAAAATCCTGTGGTTTACAGTAGTTGCGGTGTTTGGGCGGAGGGGCATTAGCAGTGACGGCCATGCCACCATGCCGTATTTCCGTGGGCAAAATTCAACAGAGAACTTGCAGGACCGATCCAAGCCATGAATGGCCGCATCAATATTGCCATCCTTTCGGCCGGTCGCCGAGTAGAGCTTGTGCAAGCCTTTGTGGAACAGGCAGCGCACTTGTCGCCGCGGTCTCGCGTTTTTGCCTTGGACATGAGGCCTGAACTGTCCTCTGCCTGTCAAGTCGCCCATCAGAATGCAGCATGTCCTCCTGCCTTGGCACCGGACTATCCCGGATTTCTTGAAGCATTTTTTGAGCGCCAGTCCATTGGACTTGTCATCCCGACAATTGACACCGATCTGCAGGTGTTGGCCGAG
>JAYUVC010000098.1:0-9944 GCA_043754325.1 Hyphomicrobiales bacterium | reverse complement strand
GGCGGAGTGTGAGAAGCCTGTCATGCTCTATTCCATCGGCAAGGATTCAGCCGTCATGCTGCATCTCGCCATGAAGGCCTTCTATCCGGCAAAGCCACCCTTCCCGCTCATGCATGTCGACACGCGCTACAAGTTCCGCGAGATGATCAAAATGCGGGATGAGACGGCAAAGCGCCTTGGCCTTGATCTCATCGTCCACATCAATCCCGAAGGTGTGGCCAAGGACATCAACCCCTTCGACCATGGCTCGCAACTGCATACCCACATCATGAAAACCGAAGGGCTCAAACAGGCGCTTGATAAATATGGTTTTGATGCGGCTTTTGGAGGTGCCCGCCGTGATGAGGAAAAATCGAGAGCCAAGGAACGCATCTTTTCTTTCCGCGATACCAAGCATCGCTGGGACCCGAAAAGCCAGCGCCCTGAATTGTGGAACACCTATAACGCCCGCAAGAACAAGGGCGAGTCGATCCGGGTGTTCCCGCTGTCGAACTGGACCGAACTCGACATCTGGCAATATATTCACCGCGAGAATATCGAAATTGTGCCGTTGTATTTTGCGGACGTTCGCCCCGTGGTCTGGCGCGATGGCCAGTTGATCATGGTCGATGACAATCGCATGCGCTTGCTACCCGGAGAAAAACCGGAGATGCGCAACATCCGCTTCCGCACACTGGGCTGTTATCCGCTGACGGGTGCCATTGATTCCAATGCCACGACCTTGCTCGATATCATCGAGGAAATGCTGGTGGCCACATCCTCCGAACGCCAGGGCCGTGTGATCGACAAGGACCAGGCGGCGTCGATGGAGAAGAAAAAACAGGAAGGGTATTTCTGATGCTGGCGTTGTCGCTTGTGACGCATCCTTCGAGGCCCGCAAGAGGGCGGGCACCTCAGGATGAGGTGTCAATTATTACCCCTCATGCTGAGGTGCATCGCCCTTGCGATGCCTCGAAGCATACGCCACGAGGAGAACTTTCATGACCCGCTTCGTCGAATACACCGGCGGTGGCGTCGAAGACTTCCTCGCCACGCAAGAGAACAAGGACCTGCTCCGCTTCATTACCTGCGGTTCGGTGGATGACGGCAAGTCCACGCTCATCGGCCGCCTGCTTTATGAATCAAAGATGCTGTTCGAGGACCAACTTACGGCCCTTGAAGCCGATTCAAAAAAACTCGGAACCCAAGGCGGCAATCTCGATTTCGCATTGCTGGTGGACGGTCTCGCTGCTGAACGCGAACAAGGCATCACCATTGACGTGGCGTACCGCGCCTTCACCACCTCGAAGCGCAAATTCATTGTGGCTGATACACCGGGCCATGAGCAATATACCCGCAACATGGCGACAGGCGCATCAACCGCTGATCTCGCCATCATCTTGATGGACGCGCGAAAAGGCGTTCTCACGCAAACGCGCCGTCACACCTTCATTGCGCATCTGCTCGGCATCAAGCACCTTGTGGTCTGCGTCAACAAGATGGACCTTGTGGATTACTCCAAGGACGTGTTCGACAAAATCGAAACCGACTACCGCACTTTCGCCGCAACCCTGGGGGTCAGCAACATCACGCTGATTCCAGCCTCGGCCTTAAAGGGCGACAACATCATTGACCGCTCCAATGCCATGCCGTGGTATCGCGGGGCCACCTTGATGGCGCATCTGGAAACCGTAGCCGTCGGCAATGACGACGCCAACAAACCCTTTTACCTTCCGGTGCAATGGGTGAACCGCCCCAACCAGAATTTCCGCGGCTTCTCCGGCACCATTGCCTCAGGCTCGATCAAGCCGGGCGATGCGATCCGCGTCTTGCCCTCCGGCAAGATCTCGACAGTTGAACGCCTCGTCACCTATGACGGCGATTTGAGCGAGGCCACATCCGCCCAAGCCATCACCATGACGTTGACGACAGAAATCGACATCAGCCGTGGCGATGTGATTTGTGCGGCACAGTCGCCAGCCGAAGTGTCCGACCAGTTCGAAGTACAAATCTTGTGGATGGACGCCGAGGCCATGTTGCCCGGCCGCCCTTACATGATCAAGGCGGGCAGCCGCACATTGCCAGGCTCCATAGACCGGATCAAACACAAGACCAACGTCAACACCATGGAGAAGACAGCAACGGAAACCCTTGCGCTGAACGAAATCGGCGTCTGTAACCTTGAACTGGACGCGCCCATCGCATTTGCTCCGTACAAGGACAATAAGGCGCTCGGCTCCTTCATAATCATTGACCGTTTCAGCAACAACACCGTGGGCATGGGATTGATCAATTTTGCCTTGCGCCGCGCTGCCAATATCCATTGGCAGGCAACTGATGTGAACAAGGCATCACGCGGCAAACTTCTGAAACAAAAACCAACGGTGCTGTGGTTCACTGGGCTGTCAGGTGCCGGCAAATCCACCATCGCCAATCTTGTCGAGAAAAAACTCCACGCCCAAGGCCAGCTCACTTATCTGCTCGATGGCGACAATGTGCGTCACGGCCTCAATCGCGACCTGGGCTTCACTGACCAGGATCGCGTTGAAAACATTCGCCGTGTGGCCGAAGTCTCAAAGCTGATGGCCGATGCGGGCTTGATCGTGCTGGTCAGCTTCATCTCACCCTTCCGCGCCGAGCGGCTGATGGCACGGGAAATGTTGGACGACGGTGAATTCGTGGAAATCCACGTGGATACGAGCTTGGCGGATGCCGAAAAACGCGATGTGAAAGGGCTTTATGCAAAGGCCCGTCGCGGTGAGTTGAAAAACTTCACCGGCATTTCTTCGCCCTATGAAGCGCCGGAACATCCGGAACTGCGCATTGACACAGCTGCATTGACGCCGGAGGCTGCGACGGAATTGGTTGTGGCCTGGTTGAGGCAAGTTGGAAGACTGAAATAGCAAAGTCCCCCCCCCCCGGCCCCTCCCCATGATAGAATGGGCAGGGGTGGGGTCTTCAACGCAAGCTCCCTACTTTAACACATCCGTCCAGATCTTCGTGTAAAGTTCATTCACCGCAGGTGGACACGTATTCATGAACTCGCCCTTGGCAGCAGTTTCAGCTGAAATGGTAATTTCAGGCGCACCCTGCAGTTCCTTGTCCATGAAGGCTTCCGAACCCTTGATGCCGTTTGCATATTTGGCAAAATTTGAAATCATTGCGGCATTTTCCGGCAGCATGATGAAGTTCAAAAACAGCTTGGCATT
Source organism: Hyphomicrobiales bacterium (assembly GCA_043754325.1). Taxonomy (GTDB): domain Bacteria; phylum Pseudomonadota; class Alphaproteobacteria; order Rhizobiales; family Aestuariivirgaceae; genus Aestuariivirga. The sequence goes on along the minus strand of JAYUVC010000098.1, from coordinate 6,756 downwards.
GTCAACGTTTTTCGCGTCCTTCAAAATCGCCATGCTGTCCATGAAGAAGGGGAAGCCTTCTTTCGGGAAACCAAAAGACACTTCGGCATTTTGCAAACGCGCCCGCAACATGGCGCCGTTCCAGTAGAACACCGCGCCATATTCACGCGACGCCATTTTCTCATGCGCGTTATAGTCCATGGCCAGCCACTTGGGTTTGGCTTCCTTCAACTTGTCGCGCACTTTCACCAGCACGTCCTTGTCGTCCGTGCACCACTTGCCACCCATGTATTTGATGGCCGTGAACATGACATCATTCATTTCAGGTGCCACGTTGATCTTGCCGACCAGTTCAGGCGGTGGATCAAGAAAGATCGAGGAGGTGTTGACATCACCCTTGTACAGGCTGGTGTTGACCGCAACGCCTGTCAAACCCCACAGCCAGGGCACGGTGTAATGACGGCCTGGATCCCAAACCACATCGACCCAACGCGCATCCACATTCTTGAAATTTTCCATCTGGTCAGGGCGTGACTCAAGCAGCAGGCCTTCCTTTACCCAGATCGGTACATAATTTGCAGATGGCACGACGATATCAAAACCGTGGCCACCGGCACGCACTTTTGAAAGGGCTGTGTCATTGGAATCATAATCCGTGACGGTGACCTTGACCTTGTGGGCCGCTTCAAACTTCTTGATAAGCTCCGGGCTGGTGTAATCACCCCAGTTGAAAATATTGAGCTCACCGTCGGCCATTGCCGCTCCGGCACTCATCAGCAAGGCGACGCTTGCCATTGCTGCCTGCAAAATCTTTTTCATATAGTCCTCCATTTTCAAGTTTTTTTGCGATTGACGAAATAGAATAGCGTGACCAGCGCCACTGACAAGGCCAGAAAAGCCGTGGCGATGGCGTTGATTTCCGGTGAAACAGCGCGGCGCAATTGCCCCAGCATATAGGTTGGAAGCGTCTCCTGCCCCGCCGATTTCACGAACTCAGTGATCACAACATCATCCAGTGAAATCACAAAGGCCAGCATGAAGCCGGCAATGATGCCGGGCACCAGCAGGGGCAGGGTCACGCGGCGGAAGGCTTGCCACGGCGTTGCATAAAGATCAGCCGCCGCCCGCTCCAGTGTCATGTCCATGTTTTCAAGCCGGGCGCGTATCGGCAGATAGGCAAAGGGAATGCAGAAGGCCGTGTGCGCCAGCAGCAGGTAGCCAATCCCGGTATAACCAGTCCAGACTTTCAACCGGGAAAACACAATCAACAGCGCAATGGCCGTCACGATCTCAGGCACCATCAAAGGCTGGTTGATCATCGCATATTTGAAGGTAAGACCGGGGTAAGGTTCCGTGCGCGTGGTGGCAATGGCGGCCATGGTGGCAACAATGGTTGCCCCCAGTCCCGCAACCACCGCTACAAAAAGCGAACGTAAAGCCGCCTCCTGCACCACTTCATTTTCCCACGCCGACTGGAACCAGCGCAGCGAGAAGCCTTCCCAGATCGCGATGTTCTCGCCCGCATTGAACGCATAAACCACCAGCGTGATGATGGGCAGATACAAAAACGCAAAGCACAACACGGCGAGTGTGCCAAAGCCCGGTTGCGATTTGACCGAGAATGATTTGCCGGTGTCAGTGCGCACTTGCACCTCCCGACCTTGAGGCGTTGCGTACATAAAACAGCAGCGCAACCATGACAATGACCAGCAGCGTGATCGAGAGTGCAGCCCCCAGTGGCCAATTGGCACCCTTGCCAAATTGCAAATCAATCAGTGTCGCCAGCATCAGGTTCTTTCCACCCCCCAAAAGACTGGGCGCCACAAAAGCCCCAAGCGACGGAATGAAAACCAGAATGGAACCAGCGATAATGCCAGGCTTCACCAGCGGAATGATGACGCGGCGCAGCACCTGAAAACGGTTGGCATAGAGATCATATCCCGCCTCCACCAAGCGGAAATCAATCTTCTCCATCGATGCATAAAGCGGCAACACCATCAGCGGCAAATAGACATAGAACATGCCAATGAAAATGGCGGTATCCGTGTACATGATCTGGACGGGCGACGTGGTGAGGCCAGACCACTTCAACAGTGTGTTGATGACACCTTCATTGTTGATTACTTGTTGAATGGCAAAAGTGCGGATGAGAATATTTGTCCAGAACGGAATGGTGACCAGAAACACCAGAAGGTCGCGCCACTTCGGTGGCTGTATCGAAATGAAATAGGCCGTGGGAAAGCCGATGATGAATGTAAGGGCAGTGGTGATGAGCGACAGCTTCACGGAACGCCAGATGATGGAGACATGGGCATCGGCAATGGTAGTGATCGTGTCGTCAAAGATATCGGTTTGAAAAAACACATTGAACCACGCTTGGGTGGAAAATTGCCAGTATTTCACATCACCATGGTCGCCCTTCACCAGGAACGAAAACAACAGCATGACAAACAAAGGACCAATAGCTGCAACAAAGAGTATGAACAGTGCAGGAGTTGAAAGGAGCCAGCGGTTCGCAATGTCTTGCCGCCTTGCCCGTTCTGAAACCTGCGCCGCGCTTGCCATGGTCAGTCCTTGATCAGGCATGCGGCACCCTTGGCAAAGGCAATGCCCGCAACCTGTCCCATCTCAATACCCAGCGCTGAACCGCTGATATTCTGTTTGCGCAACAGGAAGCCCGTACCATCTTTCAGGCGCATGTGCACGTGGGTGTCAGTGCCGAAATACACGATGTTCTCAACCGTGCCAGACACATCTCCGGCCTTGGCCGACACCAGCGACGCATTTTCAGGTCGCACGATCACCGTCACATCACCGATGGATGCAACACCTTCCACGGGATCAAGATAGAGCGAACCGCCTGCGGCCAAGTCCACACGCAATTTGTCATTGCTCGAAGGCCGCGCCACACCTTTCAAAAAATTGGTCTCACCAATAAAGTTAGCCACAAAACGTTCAACGGGCCGCTCATAAATATCGCGGGGCTCACCCACTTGCAGAATATGGCCTTTGTTCATGACCGCAATGCGGTCCGACATGGTGAGGGCTTCTTCCTGATCATGGGTCACGAAAATGAAAGTAATGCCGGTTTCCGCTTGCAGGCGCTTCAATTCAATCTGCATGTCCTTGCGGAGTTTATAATCGAGGGCCGACAGTGGCTCGTCAAGCAACAATACTTTTGGTTTGGGTGCCAAGGCCCGCGCCAAAGCCACACGCTGTTGCTGGCCACCTGAAATCTGACTGGTCTTCCGGTCTTTCAATTCAACCATCTGCACCAGCCGCAGCATCTCGTCGACGCGGGCCGCAATCTCCGTCTTGGGCTTGCCCAGCATTTCCAATCCAAAACCAATATTTTGCCCCACCGTCATGTGCGGAAACAGCGCGTAGTTTTGGAACACGGTGTTCACCGGGCGCTTGAACGGCGGCAGTGTGGCAATGTCCTCGCCGTACAACATAATGCTGCCATCTGTCGGAAAATCAAACCCGGCGATCAAACGAAGGAGCGTGGTCTTGCCGCAGCCCGATGGCCCCAGCAGCGTGAAAAATTCATTCTCGCGAATACTCACCGACACATCGTCAAGCGCCTTGAAAGGACTTCCGCCAGCCCCTGTGAAAATCTTGGAAACACTCCGCACGTCGATAGCGGATTTCAGCAAACTCAAAACCTGTGCCCCCTCTGGATTTCGGTGCCGATGCTAGAACAGAAACACCTGCCTTGCCAATGGGTGCAGTTGGCCGGGTTAAACCGACCAGCCGCCGTCAATGTTGATCGCCTGCCCGGTGATGAATGCACTTTCATCACTGGCCAGAAACACCACCAGAGCCGCGATTTCCTCCGCCACCCCAAGCCGCCCCATGGGTTGGCGTGCGACAAACGCCTTGTGCGCCGCCTCATAATCACCCGTGGCCCGCATGCGGTCATGCAGCGATGGTGTATCAACAGTGCCCGGACAAATCGCATTCACCCGAATGCCCTTGGTGAGATAGTCAGCCGCCATGGCCTTGGTCATGCCGATGACGGCTGCCTTTGAGGTGCCATAGAGGAAGCGGTTGGGCACGCCCTTCACCGATGACGCCAGCGACGCCATGTTGATGACGGAGGCCTTGCCCTTTTCAAGCCAGCGCGGCGTGAAGGCCCGCATCATCCGGTAATGCGCCCGCACATTCAGTTCGAAGGCAAAATCCCAATCCTTGTCGATAACATCGAGAATGGTGCCGGAATGCACATAGCCTGAACAATTGAACAGGATATCGGGAGCGTCGATTTTGGCGGCCATGGCATCGACTGAGTCTTGTTTCGTCACATCGACAATCAGGGTTGTGATGGCCGGGCTCTCCTTGGCCAGCACATCCAATGCCGCGGCATTGATATCGGTCGCCAACACCGTGGCACCCTCAGCCACCATGGCCAGAGCCGTGGCGCGGCCTATGCCCTGCGCCGCCGATGTGATCACCGCCGATTTATCTGCCAAACGTCCCGTCATGTTCAACTCCTGCTTTACGGAGTCATTGGCCTCAAACTGTTATATCAGTCAAGCGCTCAACGCGTATGCCCGTCCTTCGTCAGCAGCACATAGACCCTTCTGGCAAAGAAAAAGCGCCGGAACAAGTCCGGCGCTTCAAACATCCTGAAGTTAGGCCCCCGCGTCAGTTCAGGACGGTGTAGGAAATTTTTGCAACGCCGCTTTTGGTTAGGCCGATGACCTTTGCTGCACCAAGACTGAGATCAATCACCCGGCCGCGAATGAACGGTCCACGGTCGTTAACGCGGACCACGACGGATTTTCCGGTGCGCACATTGGTCACGCGCAATTTTGTGCCAAACTTCAAATTGCGGTGCGCCGCCGTCAAACCATGCGGGTTAAACAACTCGCCATTGGCGCAGCGCTTGCCGGACTTGTAATAGGATGCCATGCCAACAACAGCAGCATCGGCCGTTGCGGAATACAATAAAACAGCGGCTGCAACCGCGACGAATAACGTCTTCATAAACTCACCCTCTGTTGTTGCAGTGCAACATAGTTCCCTATGGGGCCAGAATAAGGCAAAAGCAACCCACAATGCCGCACCTCGTCCACCCTGATTCCCTGCACTTTAATGCCCCGGTTGAGAGTTACTGGGAGGAGTCGGCTGATCCTTTGGGTCTGGATCTGCAACCGCTGAAGCAAAATCTGCACTGTGATGTCGCCATCATTGGCGGCGGCTACACCGGACTTTCGGCTGCAATCGAACTTGCAGAAAATGGCCTTGAGGTTTGCCTGCTTGAAGCAGGTCACATCGGCTGGGGTGCCTCAGGCCGCAACGGCGGCTTTGCCTGTATTGGTTCCCACAAACTCAGCTATACAACGATGATAAAGCGCTACGGCCTGAATGCGACCAAAGATTTTTACAGTGCCATGCGCGACAGCGTTGAGCTGGTTGCAGACAACGCGACGCGCCACAACATCGACATTGGGAAGCATGGCAGTGGTGAAGTAACACTCGCTCATTTGCCCAATCGCCTTGAGGAATTGTACAAGGATCAGGAATTTTCCAAAGCGACGTTTGGCGAAGACAGCAAACTGCTTTCGGTGGAAGACCTGAAAGAGCAAGGCCTGCACGGCCCGCATTTCCACGGCGGTTTGAAACGCCCGACGGGTTTTGGCATTCAGCCCCTGAATTATGCGCGCGGCTTGGCCCGCGCCGCCCACAAAGCCGGTGCAAAACTGTTCCCCCGTTCAAAACTCATCCGCTGGGAGCAACAGGGCGGCAAACATATTCTGTACACGGATGAAGGCAGATTGAGCGCGAAACAGGTGATCGTCGCCACCAACGGCTATACGCCTGAAGATGTTTCGACATATCATGCAGGTCGCATTCTCCCCGCCATGTCGAACATCATCGTCACAAGGCCACTTAGCGATGATGAGTTGCAAGAGCAAGGCTGGACCACATCCACCATGGCCTGTGATTCCCGACAGTTGCTGAATTACTTCCGGCTGCTGCCAAACAAACGCTTCCTGTTTGGCGGACGCGGCGGAACCGACTCATCCAATGGATCAGCAGCAGACTATCGGCAACACATCACCCAAACCTTCCACCACCTGTTTCCAGCTTGGGCAAAAGCCGAAATCACCCATTTCTGGCGCGGCCATGTGTGCCTGAGTTACGACCGGGTGCCCTATGTGGGACCGCTTGATGACAACAAAACCGTTTGGACCGCCCTTGCCTATCACGGCAATGGCGTGGCCATGGGGTCATGGTCAGGGCGAACCCTCGCCCGCATGATGCAAAACAAAACGGCGAACACAAAAGTGCCCGCCGTCATTACCCGCCGTCTGGCAAAATTCCCGCTGCCCATGTTCAGGCCGTATTATCTCAAAGGCGCTTACCTTTGGTATGGCTGGCAAGACGGGAAGTAGTTACTTCTTCTTTGCCGGCTTTTTCTTTGCGGCCTTCTTCGCCGGACGGGCCGCAACCTTGGCCTTTGCAATCTTCTTCATCACAGCCGCTTCAACCATGATCTCGACATCATAACCGGGTGCTGCGAGTTTCGATTCCACCGTCGCACGGGCTGGAGTCAAACCCGGTGTAACCCAAGCATCCCACGCGCCGTTCATCTCGGCAAAGGTTGCAATGTCGCTCAGCCAGATATTGGCTTTCACGATGTTTGACTTGTTGCTACCCGCCTTTTTCAAGGTCGCATCAATCTGCGCCAGAATATCAGCGGTCTGTTCGCGCACCGATCGACCCTTGGCCGTTTCGGCCACAAAGCCTGCAAGATAGGCCATGCCATTG
>JAYUVC010000097.1:0-3748 GCA_043754325.1 Hyphomicrobiales bacterium | reverse complement strand
ATTCGCATCGATGAAATGGAAAAGCACATGGCCAACCGCACCCGCGGCCTGGAGGCTAGCAATATCTTCGCGCTCCAAAATAGAAAGTTGTGAAACTGTTGAGTAAGGCGAGAGATCGCCTGCCGTGACAACCGCAAGATCCAGTGACTTGGACGCCTCCACAATCTCGTTTATGCCAGCGTGGGAGAACAGCGCGTCGCGCGTACGGATATCGGGTGCCAACACGGGCACTGCCATCAAATAGCCCTGTGCGGACAGCCGGTCTGCGAAGCGCCAGGCAAATTCTGACAGGTTGTTCCTGTTCACGCGCGTCAGTCCGCCCAACATGGAAATGACTTTCAAGTCCTTCTGCTCCCGATAATCAATTTCGGCGAGGCTTGTACTCAGCGTGCGCCCCCAGCCAAGGCCAATACTCATGTTGTCCTGGAGAATTCCGCTGACATACCTGCCGAGCGCAATGCCAAGGTCATTATACTCTGTTTCGGGATTCTGGGAATTAGGAATGACGACAGCACGTTCCAGTCCTATCGAACTCTCAAGACTGCGCTCCAGTTCAACGCAGCGGCTGAAGTTTGTCGTGACACTTATTTGAACGGTGCCGTTTTGGCGGGAGCTTGCCAGAATGCGCAAAACTTTCGAGCGACTAAGTCCGAGCGCCTTCGATATCTCCTCTTGAGTCTTGCCCTCCAAATAATAGAGCCAAGACACTTGAATATTGAGATCTTCACCGAGATTGAGTTCTGCCATCTGCCCACCAATACTGCTATGTTACTCTGGAGACGAATAAAAGACTATTCGTCTACCGGTGTATCACCCCAATTCTTATCAGCAGTTTCATTCAAAATGCCAGCCGGAAAGAAACAGCGTGGAATGGCCCGGAAAACTAACGACGCGTTGGCGTGTTCTTCATGAAGTTCAGTGTGTGCTCGAACGACTCGACCCCGGCTTGTGAGCCTAGACCGGTGGCATTCAGTGCCGATGTGGCTTGGGCAAAGCGCACTGCTTTCTCCGAATCGAAACCCTTCACAAGCGCCACAGCAAATCCTGCATCAAACGCATCACCACATCCACATGTGCATTTTACCTTGATGTCATAGGCCGGAATGTGGAACCGTGTGCCGTCCCTGTGGCTGTAGTAGGCGCCATCACCTCCCAAGGTGAAAACGCACGCCGCAACCCCCTGGTCGTGGAAAAATTTTGTGCAACTGACGAGATCTTGAATACCCGATAGAGCGCGCGCTTCTTCAATGGAAGGCATGAAGTAATCGGTAAAGGGAAGAACTGCGGCGACATCCGGCAAGTCATCGGCTGATCCGGCGAAGATATCGACCGTTGTGATGCAACCTCGTGCCTTGGCGTGCTTCATTAGGCTGGCGTTGGAATCACCGTTCATGGCGTCCATCAAGCCGACGCCGCCGAGGTGAAACACCTTCGCGTCGGTGACTACGCCGAAATCCCCTGGTGCCACGGTGAATGTGCCGGTTGCGCCTTTCATGTGCAGGGCAGGGCGCGAACCGTCTTGGCGTGCCGTGACAATCGACGATGACGTTTTCCAGCCAGGCTGGCGTTGCGTCATCTTCGTGTCAACCGTGAAGTCCTTCAGGCGCTGCCTCACCCAGTCGCCCATCAAATCATTGCCGAGGCCACCGACGGCTCGGGTCTTTAAGCCCATCTTGGCGGCAGCGATCGCAGCGACACCCGCGGCACCCGAAACGGCAAGAGTGATTTCGTCTATCATACAGCAGCCGCCACCGGGCGGAACAGCCGTGAACGGCCAGTCTAGGCAGTCAAAGGTGTAGAAACCCATCGAAACATAATCGAACTGCGGAGTTAACATTTCGCCTACCTCCCAAGCCGAAGATTTGTGGAACCATAATTAAACCGGCGAAATAAGTCCAGACAAATGTTGTTTAAAATCTACAATTGTTCATGACGATTACTCGAGCAGCCTGATGCTCGATTTCACTTCTGTGAACCGGGTTTTCGTTAAATACTTGGAAATTTGGCACAAAATGCGTTTTCTTCCCAGCATCGTAATAATTTCGATTGAACATATTGAATTTCAGAAAATTAAATGTTCAACGAAGGGAAGAAACAAATATTCCATCAAAATGGGAGTTGCGCAATGAAGGCCGGAGTCTTGCTGAGCGTCAACGACGTCAACTACACAACAATCGCTGACCCGGAACTTGAAGCTGGAGACATGCTGCTGAAGGTGAAGGCAGCTACGGTTTGCGGCACAGATATCCGTATACTGGCGTGGCAAGAAAACCAGCGGCGTCCGTTACCCTTCAGTCTTGGGACATGAATTTGCAGGAATTGTCGCCAACTCTGGTGGCAACGCCGAATTTGCGGTTGGACAAGCCGTTTGCGTGTGCCCGCAGTTCTCATGCGGCCACTGTGAATACTGCATTCGGGGAGCGGAGAACCTCTGCCGCAACATGACGGCCATGGGCTATGAGATTGACGGCGCTTTTGCGGAATATGTCCGCATCCCGGCATTTGGCGTGAAGTCGGGCAATGTTTTTGCGGTACCAAAGGGATTGAGCTTTGAAGAAGCGGCCCTTGCCGAACCACTGGCCTGCGTCATGAATGGGCAGGAGCGCGTCGGAGTCAAGATGGGCGATACCGTTGCCATTCTTGGTGCTAGGCCGATTGGCATTCTCCACATCAAGTTGGCCCGCCTGTCGGGTGCCCGCATGATCATTGTCAGCGAATTGAATCCACTTCGCCGCCAAGCTGCTTTGAATGCAGGTGCAGACCTTGCAATTGATCCGGGAACAGAAGATCTACTCGCTCGCGTAAAATCTGCGACTGGCGACCTTGGAGTCGATGTTGCGATTGTCGCCATCGGCGTTCCATCATTGGCGAATGACGCCATTCGCCTCGTCTGCCACCGCGGCCGCGTCAGCCTGTTTGCCGGCTTCACCAAAGGCCAGCAGGCCGAGCTCGACGTCAATGCCATCCACTGCAATGAACTCATGATCACAGGTTCCTTCGGCCTGACGCGCCTGACTTTCCAGAGAGCACTGAGCATGATCGCGAGTGGCCAACTTGAAATGAAATCACTTCTCATACCAAGGGTTATGGGGTCTGATCGACATGTGCCCATTTTCGCATTCCGATTGAGGTGATGACCTCGGGCTTTGCAACGAGCTTCTGCCATGCGTCGCAGGCAGCGTCGATAATGTTGTCATAAGTGTCGAAGACACGGTTGGAGAGCCAGTTGGCGCGGAGGTACTGCCAGATGTTTTCGACCGGGTTCAATTCGGGCGCGCGCGACGGCAGCAAGATCGGCGTGATGTTCTCAGGCATGTCGAGGTTGGCAGTCGTGTGCCACCCGGCGCGGTCGAATAGAACAACAGCATGAGCGCCCTTGGCAACATGGCGTGAGATTTCGACGAGATGCATTTGCATGGCTTCGGTGTTGGCGTGCGGCAACGCCAGCGCGGCACCAATTCCGCGAGCCGGACAGATGGCGCCAAAGAGATAGGCATTCTCATAGCGTTGGTCGGCTGGTTGGCGGGGCCTCGACCCGCGTCTGGCCCATTGTCTGACAATGCCATTCTTCTGACCGATACGGGCTTCATCCTGGAACCAGATTTCCAGCGGTGTTGCTTGCGGCAGGCCGGCGAGATGGGCACTCAGTGTGCGCGAGAAGTTTTTTTGAACGCCGCGATGGTCTCGGCATCCTGCCCGGGATGACGCGGGCGCGCGCTGATGTGCGAGAAGCCCAGCTTCTTCAGAA
>JAYUVC010000096.1:0-12830 GCA_043754325.1 Hyphomicrobiales bacterium | reverse complement strand
CGGCCTGCACGGTAGAGATCAAACAATCCCGGCACGCCAATGGTTGAATCCGGTTTGAAACTCAAGGGATCAAGATAGGCGTCATCGATGCGCCTGTAGATCACGTCCACGCGTTTCGGTTCCTGTGTGGTGCGCATGTAGAGATAGCCATCCTGCACAAACAGGTCGCTGCCTTCGCAGAGTTCGGCACCCATTTCATCGGCCAGAAAGGCGTGTTCGAAAAACGCCGAATTGTGAATGCCCGGTGTCAGCACAACAATTGTGGGCTCACCGTTGCACCCGGCAGGTGCGACGCTGGTCAGTGTTTGCCGTAACAGTGACGGGTAATTTTCGACAGGCACAATCCGGTGTTTCGAGAACAGTTCCGGAAAAAGATGCATCATGGTTTCCCGGTCTTCCAGCATGTAAGACACACCGGACGGGGTTCGGCAATTGTCTTCCAGCACATAGAATTCATTTTCAGCAATGCGCACAATATCGGTGCCGACGATATGGGCATAGATGCCACGCGCAGGTGCCACCCCCACCATTTCCGGCACAAAGGCCGCATTGTTGACAATGACCTCAGCGGGAATGCGGCCAGCCCGCAGAATTTCCTGACGGTGATAAATGTCATGGATAAAGGCATTGAGCGCCCGGACCCGCTGCTCAATGCCTGCGGACAAGCGGCGCCATTCGGAGGCCGCAAAGACGCGGGGGATGATGTCGAAGGGGATCAGTCGTTCCGAGGCTTCGTCGTCGCCATAAACCGCAAAGGTAATGCCCTGACGGCGGAAACGGTTTTCTGCTTCGCTTGTGGCGCGTTCGAAATCTTTTTTCTTGAGGGTCTTCAGCCAGTCTTCAACCTGCACGTAGGGTGAGCGCGTACCATTGGTCTTGTCCAGCATCTCGTTGAAAATTGTCGCCATTCCCACCCCTCAAACAACAGCTTGTGCCAGACCGCCGTGTTTTTCAAGATAGGAAACGACATCGGCCAATCCCTTTTGTCGCAACAAGTCGGTAAAGACATAGGGCCGATTTCCCCGGGCGATTTTCGTATCGCTTTCCATCACCGAAAGATCGGCCATCACATAAGGTGCGAGGTCTGATTTGTTGATGATCAGAAGATCTGATTTGGTGATGGCCGGGCCGCCCTTGCGCGGGATTTTTTCACCCTGACAGACGGAGATAACATAAAGTGTGATATCGGCGAGCTCAGGAGAGAAAGTGGCGGCAAGATTGTCGCCACCAGACTCGATGAAAATCACATCGAGGTCGGGAAAGCGTTTGTTCATTTCATCAATGGCGGCAAGGTTGATCGAGGCATCTTCGCGGATGGCCGTGTGCGGGCAGCCCCCGGTTTCAACCCCCATGATGCGGTCTTCAGGCAGCGCCTGCAAACGGTTCAGAATGAGCGCATCTTCCTTGGTGTAAATGTCATTTGTAATGGCGGCGACGGAATATTTGTCGCGCATGGCCTTGCAGAGTTTTTCGGTGAGCGTGGTTTTGCCGGAGCCGACGGGACCACCGATACCAACGCGTAATGGACCCTTACTCATGTGCGGAATATCCTCGGTTCCAGTGTTTCATGTTTCATGGCGGCGATTTCGGCGGCAATGCAGTTGGAACCGAGATCGTCAAGCGTGGCTGACAAGGCGCGGCTTGCGGTTGCCGAAATCAAAGGCGCGAGATTGCGCAGAACTTTAAGTCCGGCGGTTTGGCCCAATGGCACCAGCCGCACAGCCACCGATACAAGTGCAGCACAGAAACCTTGCAGAAAAGCAGCGAGGGCTTGTTCTTGCGGAATGTTCATCCGCTTGCAGGCAAGGCCTGCCGCAACGGAATACGCCATTGTGCTGTCGTAATTTTCTTCATCAGTCCAGACGGCAGCTGCGATATTGAAATTACGCCCAAGCTGTGTGGTCTCTGAATAGCGTTCGGCAGAGCCTGCAAGTGCGAGTGCCAACTCATTTGGATTGCCGTGCCAGCATTGGACAAACAACACGGCGTCGTTCCATCCGGAGCCTGTTTGCAGCAGGTCGGTGATCCATGACTCTACATCGTCCTGCGTTGCCACACGGCCATCGGTGATCGCCTGTTCCAGTCCGTGACTATATGCAAAGCTGCCGATGGGAAAGGTCGGCGACATCCAGTTCAGCAGCAAAAGCAACGAGGCGTTGTCAGTGCTCATGGGAATGGGCTCCATGATCATGACTGTGATAGGCCCCGTTTTCAGGAGAAAATGCTTCACGCACGTCGCGCACGTTAGCACCTTGATGCTCCAGCATATGCGCTATCACATGATCCCTGCGGATCAGGATGCGGCTGGTTTCAATCTGTGCTTCAAGATGCCGATTGCCGATGTGCCATGCAAGTTGGGTGAGGTGTTCAGCGCTGCGGGCCGTGATTTCCAGCAAGTCTTCCTCTGCCGCAATGATCTGCACGAGGCGACCATTCTCAAGGACCAGGCAATCCCGGTCCTCCAGTTTGGTGGTCTTGTCGAGATCAACCATCACATCGTCGCCGTGCTGCAAAGTAATGAGCTTGCGGCGCAGGTGACGTTCGGTGGAATCAAGCACCAAAATGTCCCACGGCATTTCCGTAAGGAAATTGGCGCGGACAATGCTGGTGGCGCGGAGGGTCATCAAAAGTATTTTCCGTGACACAAACCAAATAGCACGTCATTTCCGCGAAAGCGGGAATCCAGAATTTCAACCAGCGAGATTGTGGAACGTCTGGATTCCCGCGTTCGCGGGAATGACGGGGAAAGAATAGTGCGCATGAACTAAATAGCTTCCACAAGTTCTGGCCTTGTCTCCACCGCCACGCTTGATGGCCGCCCCAGCGCCAGAATGAAGCCAATCGCCATTGCTGTTCCCAAAAGTGATGAGCCGCCATAGGAAATCATCGGCAGCGTCATGCCCTTTGCAGGCAACAGTGCAACATTCACCCCCATGTTGATGGCAGCTTGAATGGCAAACATTGAAGTGACACCCGCCATGGCAAGTGCCGCGAAAGGTTCCTGTTCGGTCTTGGCCCGCTTCAGGGCGCGAATGATGATGAAGAGAAACAGGCCCATGATGGCAAGGCAGGCCAGCAAGCCGAATTCTTCGCCTATGACTGAAAACGTAAAGTCGGTATGGGCATCGGGCAATACAAGTTTCGCGGTGCCACCGCCCGGCCCTGCCCCCAATATGCCACCGTTGTGAAAGGCCTGCATGGACGTGTCGACTTGAAATGTGTCGCCTGTTTCAGGATTGAGAAAGCGGTCAATACGCGAGGCAACATGCGGCACGAGCGCGTAAGACAACGCCACCGCCGCAGCCCCTGCTCCGCCCAAGCCAAATATCAACGGCCACGGAATGCCATAGACCAGAAGCATTGCGCCAATGGTTGCAACGACCAGTGCCGCCTGACCGAAATCCGGCTGTATGATGAGCGACAACAGGAAAAGTCCGGCGCAGCCATAGGCAAACAAGTGCCCCGGCATGTCCGGCAGGCGGATGCGTTCGGACAGCATCCAGGCAAACACAATGACAAAACAGGGCTTTGCAAATTCAGACGGCTGCAAGCTGATGGGGCCAATGTCAATCCAGCGATGGGCACCCTTGATTTCGGGACCAAACTTCATGGCCAGCCACATCAGCACAAGTGAACCGATGAAGCCCACAAGTGCAGCCCGCCTGATCCATATCCGCTCAAATGCAGACAAAGTGAAAAGGCCAATAATTGCGAGGAACAAATAGAACAGTTGGCTTTTGACGAAGTGATAGGGATCAAGCCCGATGCGGGATGCAACGGGTGGGCTGGCCGCCATGCTGACCAATACGCCAACAGCCATCAACAACAGTGTTGCAGACAACAACGGCCTGTCAACGGTGAACCACCAGCGGGCCAGAAGGCCCCTGTCACTGCGCGAAATCAAGCTCATGTGGGGCTCCCGATCAGCATGTTGATATTGGGCAAACGCGAAACGACGTTGACAAAATCGTCACCACGCACTTCGAAGTTCTTGTATTGGTCAAACGACGCGCAAGCTGGCGACAGCAGCACTGTGGCATGGGGCAAGCCGCTGGCGCGTGCATCATCCGTTGCAAGTTGCACGGCGCGGGCGATTGTATCGGCCATGACAATTTCCACATCGCCATCGAGTTCTTTTGAAAGTTCCGGTGCAGACACGCCGATGAGATAGGCGCGCTTGATCCGGTTAAAATGCGGACGCAACGATTCAATGCCGCCTGTCTTGGCAAGGCCGCCTGCGATCCAGAAAATATTGTCGTATGAGGTCAGGGCTTTTTCGGCAGCGTCTGCGTTTGTAGCTTTTGAATCATTGACGTATGCGATTGTGTCGAGCGATGCCACCTGTTGCATGCGGTGGGCCAGGCCCGGAAAACTTTGCATGGCTTTCAGAATATCGGGCGGTGCGATGCCGAGCGCTGTCGCTGCACCATAGGCCATGCAGGCGTTCTGCCAGTTGTGGCGGCCCCGTAGAGCCGGAAGCGCGCGCAGGTCCAGCTGGGCAACAGTTTGACCTTTGCGCATGTCGCGCAATATTCCGTCTGACGCGCAAATTCCGTCATGCAGTACGTTCATCACGGAAACCCGCCGCAAGTCGGCACCATTGTGCAATGCGTCAGCGATGGCTGCACCCCAGGAATCGTCAACACCGACCAGTGCGGTTTGGCCATCGCGTTGCTTGGCAAACATGCGCGCCTTGACGGATGCGTAATGTTGCATGTCACCATGGCGGTCCAGATGGTCGGGCGTGAGATTGGTGAGAATGCCAATGTCGGGAGACAAGCCCGGCATCAGGTCAATCTGAAATGACGACAGTTCGAGCACATAGTGCAGCCCGCGGCCTGGCGGCCGCAAATTGAAAACCGCATTCCCAATGTTGCCGCCGACATCCACATCAAGGCCTGCATGTTTTAACACATGGCCGATCAGAGCCGTTGTCGTTGACTTGCCGTTGGTGCCGGTTATGGCGACGATCACGGCACCTGTGTCCTGCACTTCGCGGGCAAAGACTTCCGTGTCACCGATGATCTCAATGCCTGCGGCTTTGGCTTTCGTTACCGTCCAGTGCGGTTCGGGATGGGTCAATGGAACGCCGGGGCTCAGCACCAGGGCTTGCAGGGATTTGAAATCCACCGTGTGCAAATTGGTGACGGTCACGCCATCGGCACGCGCCTTGTCCCGCGCTGGTTCCGAATCGTCCCATGCGGCAACCGTTGCACCACCCTCTTGCAACGCCAGTGCGCAGGAAATGCCGGAGCGTGCCAGACCAAACATGGCAACGCGCTTGCCGCTGAATGTGGAAGCGACAAACATCAGCGCAATTTCAACGTCGACAAGCCAATGAGGGCAAGAACGAAGGCGATAATCCAGAAGCGAATGACGATGGTGGGTTCCTTCCAGCCCTTCTGTTCAAAGTGGTGATGCAGCGGAGCCATGGCGAAGACCCGTTTGCCGGTCATTTTGAAGGAGACGACTTGCACAATCACCGACACGGTTTCGAGCACGAACAAGCCGCCAATGACCATGAGAACAATCTCGTGTTTTACGGCTACCGCAATGGCACCCAAGGCACCACCCAGTGCCAGCGATCCTGTATCGCCCATGAAAATCATGGCCGGTGGCGCATTGAACCAGAGGAAGCCCAGACCCGCCCCGATCAGTGCGGCGCAAAACACTGCCAGTTCGCCTGTGCCTTTGACAAAGTGCAATTGCAGGTATTCCGAGAAAATGAAATTGCCGACAAGATAGGCAATCAATGCGTAGCTGCCTGCGGCAATCATCACGGGTACAATGGCAAGCCCGTCGAGCCCGTCTGTGATGTTGACGGCATTGCCTGCGCCAACGATCACGAGGATTCCAACGCCCAGAAAGAAAGGGCCAAAATAGATCAACGTGTCCTTGAAAAACGGAAGGGCCAGTGAACTTGAAAGCGGTTTCTCGCCAATATACATGAAAATGACAACGGCAATGCCGGCGATGGCAAATTCACACAGCAGCCGCAGTTTCGACGAGAAGCCCTGAACCGAGGCGCGGGTAACTTTCAGGTAGTCGTCATAAAAACCAATGGCGCCAAACCCCATGGTGACGAACAGCACGGCCCAGACGTAGAGATTGCTGAGGTCGGCCCACAGCAGTGTTGACACAAAAACGCCGGACAAAATCATGAGACCACCCATGGTGGGTGTGCCCTGTTTTTCGAGGACATGGCGTTGCGGCCCGTCGCTTCGGATGGGTTGGCCCCTGCCTTGTTTGACTTTCAGAAGGGCAATGGTGCGCGGGCCAAACACGAAGGCAAACAACAACGCCGTCAACACTGCACCGCCCATGCGGGTTGTCAAATAGCGGAAGACATTGAATGCCGAAATATCGCTGGAGAGGTTGGTCAGCAGGTAATACAGCATTTCAGTTGTCTTCCTTTTGGCAGAGCGGCCATTTTACTTTCAGCGCCTCAACGACAGGCCCCATCTTGCTGCCAAGCGATCCCTTGACCATTACGCAATCTCCGGCCCGCAAATCATTGATCAAAGTTTCCACGATTGTATCAGACAGTGGAGCGTAAGCGCCGCGTTTTGCGGTTGGCAAAACATCCCACAAATGTTTCATCAATGGCCCCGCGACATAGACACGGTCAATTCCATGGCGCTCAATGTCATGGGAGAGTGTGCGATGCAAGTCCGGGCCAAACGCGCCCAGTTCAAGCATGTCGCCCAATACAGCTATGCGGCGGCCGTTTTTGGTTGGCTTTAAATTTGACAGCAATGCGAGTGCCGCCGCAACCGAGGCCGGATTGGCGTTGTAGCTTTCGTCGAGCAACAGCAGCTCACCTTCAGGCATTTGCAGTTTGACTTGTCCACCGCGGCCTTTTGCGGGTTTGGCTTCGGACAATGCAAGAGCGGCGCGGGCCAAATCAGCGCCCACCAGTTTTGCCGCAGCCAATACTGCAAGACTGTTCAGTGCCATGTGTTCGCCTGGCATGCCGAGTTTATAGATGACTTTTTCGCCCATGATGTCTGCGGTTATGCAGCAGCAGTCAGGGCGCAGAGCCAGGCCTTCCAGCCGCACTTCAGCGTCGGGGTGGCGGCCAAAACCGATGATGGATGTGATGCCGTGCGCTTGTGCGACGACCTTCAAATGTTCAAAATACTGCGAGTCACGGTTGATGACGGCGTGACCACCCGCTACAACACCTGAAAATATTTCAGCTTTCGCATCAGCGATTTCGTCGAGCGATCCGAAATGGCCGAGATGGCTTGCAGCAACCGTGGTGACGATAGCCACATGGGGCCGCACCATGCCCACAAGCGGCGTGATTTCGCCTGCATGGTTCATGCCGATTTCGAAAACACCAAACCCTGCTGATGTGGGAAGGCGCGACAGCGTGAGCGGCACACCCCAATGATTGTTGAATGAGGCCGCTGATGCATGGGTTTCACCGGATGCGACAAGTGCAACACGCAGCATTTCCTTGGTGCTGGTTTTGCCGACACTGCCGGTGACTGCGATGATGCGGGCATGGCTTCTGGCCCGGGCCGCCATGCCCATGTGTTCCAATGCGGTGAGGGGATTTTCAACCTGCAACAATGGCAGAGTTTCTGGCCAGTCAGCATGGATACGGGACACAATGGCGAGGCCTGCACCTTTGGCGATGGCTGCAGCCACATAGTCGTGGCCATCCATGCTGTCGCCCTTGATGGCAACAAAAATATCGTTCTTTGCAACCGTGCGGGAATCGATGGAGACACCGCCGAAAGCCTCGCCCGGATTACCGTGCAGAGTGCCTTTGGTTGCAGACACCAGCGCGTCCAATGTCCACAAATCATTCTGCATCATAGATCTTTCCTGACAGTGCGGCCCGCACGGCGTCATGGTCGCTGAAGGGTCTGGTTTCATGGCCAATGATCTGGCCCAGTTCATGGCCTTTGCCAGCCACCAGAAGCACATCGCCAACACCCAGCTTTGATATTGCAACGGCAATGGCTTCGGCCCGGCTGGCAATTTCCAGCGCATCCGTAGCACCCGCCATAACTTCGCGGCGGATGGTTGCTGCATCCTCCGTACGCGGATTATCGTCGGTCACATAAACCGCATCGGCATTGCGGGTCGCTGCATCTGCCATCAAGGGGCGCTTGCCTTTGTCACGATCGCCGCCACAACCGAAAACCACATGGAGCTTTCCGGTGACGGACGGTCGAAGTGCCTTGAGCGCTGTTTCAATAGCATCCGGCGTGTGGGCATAGTCCACATAGACGCAAGCGCCATTGGCTGTTTGACCGACACATTCCAGTCGTCCCGTAGCACCTTTCAGGGATGCCAAGGCATGACGCACCAGTGACGCCTCGCCGCCTGTGGCAATAACAAGTCCAGCTGCCACGACGGCATTGGAGGCCTGAAAATCTCCCACGAGAGGGAGTGGCACTTCGAAGGTGCCATCAGGCATTTGCAAGGTCAGCAATTGACCAGAGCCTGATTGTTTTGCGGCAATGATGCGAATGTCCTTACCGCTTTTGCCAACCGTAAAAGGTGAAAGACTTTTTGCCAAACAGCGCCGGATGATTTCCGTGGCTTCCGGAATATCGGCATTTACAACGACGGGAGATCCGGGTTTCAAAAGGTTTTCGAACAGGCTCATTTTTGCGTTGAAATAGTCTTCAAGGGTGTTGTGATAGTCTAGGTGGTCCCGCGTGAAATTTGTAAAGGCCCCCGCCGAAATCCGCAAACCGTCCAAGCGGTTTTGCGCAAGGCCATGGCTTGAGGCTTCAATGGCCAGATGTTGCACATGGTCTTGGGCCAGCGCCGCCACGGCCTCATGCAGCTTCACGGGGTCAGGTGTGGTGTGATCCAGTTTAATCTCACCCTCCGGTCCCACTATGCCAATGGTGCCGAGACTTGCCGCGCGGAACCCCATTGCCGCCCAGATCTGGCGCACAAAGACGGAGACTGAGGTTTTGCCATTGGTGCCGGTGATGGCCACAATGGTGTCAGGCTGCGCATCAAAATAACGCGATGCCGCAAGTGCAAGCAATCGCCTCGGATTGTCGGTGCGGATCAGTTGCAGCCCGGGGAAATCCGGGACATTGCGGGGAACAATCGCTGCAATGGCTCCCTTGGCTTTTGCAGCTTTCAAAAACTGTACACCGTCTGCTTTCACGCCGGGCAACGCCGCAAACAGGAACCCCGGTGCCACGTCCCGGCTGTCAGCGGTCAGACCTGTCACGCATGCAGATGCGGCATTGTCGGGCATGTCGCCATCTTGGAGTATCAGTCGCGAAAGGCTTTGCGCCATGGTCAGCCCTTCTTTGCCTTGCGTGATTTTTCCAGCTTGGCTCTGTCGGCTTCCGTCAATATTGGTTCCACACCCAGGATGGGCGCAATACGCGCGATGATATTTGCAGCTGTGGGAACAGCGTTCCAGCCGGAGGTGGCAAAGCCGTAGGTTTCAGGCGTTGGTTTGGGCTCGTCAAGCATGATCAGGATGGCATAGTGCGGGTTGTCCATCGGGAAGGCACCAATGAATGACGTGAGCCGTTGTTCTTTGGAGTATCGGCCCCGCACCACTTTTTCGGCGGTGCCGGTTTTACCGCCGACGCGGTAGCCGGGAACATCGGCTTTGCCAGCGGTGCCTTCGACAGCATTCAGACGGAACAGTGTTTGCATGTTTTTTGAAACGCCCGGCTTTACAATCTGCTTTCCCAGCACGTCAGCTTCTTCTTTCGAGCGCATCATGAAAGTTGGCGGAACCATGTTGCCGTCATTCAGAATGCCTGTGACCACAGACAATCCTTGCAAAGGCTGCACGGCAAAACCATGGCCGAAAGAAGCCGTTGCCGAGACAAGTTTGCCCCAGCGTTTGGGCAACAGCGGCTTGGCAGTTTCAGGGACTTCCGTAAGCAGGCGGTCAAGCAGGCCCACTTTTTCCAGAAAAGCCTTGTGCCGTTCCACGCCAACATCCAGCGCCATCTTGGCGGTGCCGATGTTGGACGAGTTGGTGAAAATTTCCGGCACTGTGAGAACACGGCGTTGCGCGTGAAAGTCGCTGATACGGGCGCTGCCAATGACGAGGGGAAAGCGCGCATCGTATTTTGAATTCATGTTGATGGTGCCGTAGTCGAAAGCCATGGCAAAGGTGACGGCCTTGATGACGGAGCCCAGCTCGTAGACGCCCGACAGCATGCGGTTCTGCTGGTCCTTGCCGAAGTTTTTCGACTCGGCATTGGGATTGAAATCAGGCAGTGACACCAGTGCAATCACTTCACCTGTGTGGATGTCCATGATGATGCCACCAGCGGCAATGGCCCTGAATTTCGTCATGGCTTTCGACAATTCGTCGGCCACCACATGTTGCACCTGAACGTCCATGGCCAATTGCGCCGGGGCCGATATGGGATGACCCGGCTCTGCCAGGGAGGCAGTGTAGATGGCACCCGCATTGTCGAGGTATTTTTCGATGCCGGCGATGCCTTTTGTATCAACGTCCACATAGCCCACGGTGTGGGCCGCAAGGCGACCTTGCGGATAGACGCGCTTCCGCTCGTTCACAAAGCCGACGCCGGGGATGCCAAGGTTGTAAACCGCGTCACGTTCTTCGGGGCTCACCTGTCGTTTGATCCACACAAAGGCACGGCCGGGTCCGACGAGTTTTTTGCGGAGGTCTGCGGCATTGACATCGGGCAATGTGGTTGAAATCAATTCAACCGCCTCTTCCATGTCAATGATTTTGCGGGGGTCTGAAAACAGCGAAGCGACCGATACGTCAGTGGCGAGAACCACACCGTTCCGGTCCACGATATCGGGCCTTGGCACGCGGTCCACTTCGCGGGCCATACGCTTCGCCTCGCCTTCATCCGGCTCCAACACAGTCAGGCGCACGAGCTGGATGCCGATGATGCAGAACACTGCGACATACACCAGCCCCAACAGCCGAATACGGTTTTGCCCGGCGAGACCACGGTTGCGTTCGATGACTTTTGGATCAACCATGCTTTATTGCATCTTTCTCAGAATATCGTCGATGGTGGCTTTGCCTTCCGGTTTTTCAACTTTCGACAAGGCGTCCAGTCGCTGGGGCAATTCAGCAGCAGTTACAATCTGGTCTGGCTCCAGCCTTTTCATGCCGAGTTGCTGTTCGGCAAGTTGCTGGATGCGTTCAGGTCGCGTGAGGCTGCTCCATTCAGCTTTCAGCAATTTGATGTCTTCTGCATTGTCAACAATTTCAGCATTGGCTTTGGCAATGCTGCGTTCCCCGGCGCGGGTGGTGTGTTCCAGGTTGTAGAGCGTTGAGGCAGTTGCCAGTGTGACCAGCACCAGGGAAAAATTCGCAAACTTGAGCATCACTGCGCCCTCATGGAATCAACAGATTTGAAAAACGCGCCAGCCCTGCCCCATGCTTCGGCATCGGTGCGGATCGCCGCGCGAAGTTTGGCAGAGCGTGATCTCGGGTTGTCTGCAAGTTCAATTTCACCGGGACCGATGTGGCCCTTGTGCAGCAATTTGAAACTGGGGGTGCGATGACTGACCGGGCCCGGAGAATGACGCGACGTCGAAGGCACATTGCCTGTGCGCTCGATGAAGAATTGTTTTGCAATGCGATCTTCAAGCGAGTGGAACGTGACGATGACAAGCCTGCCTCCCGGTTTCAAAACACGTTCGGCTGCGACCAACGCATCGGCCAACTGACCCAATTCATCGTTCACGTAAATGCGAAGGGCCTGAAAGGTTTTGGTTGCGGGATGGGTGCGCAAATGCGGACGGTGCGGACCGGTTGCGCGTTCGATGGCGGCCACCAATTGGCGCGTGGTGGTGATCGGCGCTTCGGTGCGGGCCTTCACAATGGCGCGACCAATGGCGCGGGACTTCTGTTCTTCACCAAAGTTGTAAATGATGTCCGCCAAATAGTCGGCTGTGCATTTTGCCACGACATCAGCTGCAGTTTCCCCGGATTGCGCCATGCGCATGTCAAGCGGGCCATCGCGCATAAAGGAGAACCCGCGCAATGCTTGATCCAGTTGCATGGATGACACGCCAATGTCCATGACAACGCCATCAACTGTTTCGATGCCAATGGCTTCCAATTCGCCGGCGAAGTCACTGAAAGCGGCTTCAACCAAATTCAATCGGCCTGCAAAACTCTTGACCATCGCTTGTCCATGCAGAATGGCATCAGGGTCACGGTCAAATGCGATCACTTTGCAATCTGCCGCTTCAAGCAAAGCGCTCGAATATCCCCCTGCCCCAAAAGTCAAATCGACAAAGGTTTCACCCTCTGCAGGGTGCAGGGCTTTCAATACCTCAGCCAGAAGCACGGGCCTGTGGCCCGTCTCCGCCGATGCTGGCATTTCAAGTGGTTGCGACATGACAAATATTCAGGATGAACAGAAGGTTAACCGGTTGCCGACAATGCGCAGCCCAATATTAACAAATGGTTTCTGATATGAGTCGCCACAGCACAATTTGGCTGTCTGTGGAAAAGTGCCAGTTGGCCTGTAAGCCGGGTTCTGTACCTCAAGGTTTTCACCCGAAAGCAGTGACCATTCATCTGGAGCCCTTGTTACCAAGGGCTTCACGCAACCAACCCGGGCGACAGGGCCGGAAAAGCCTGATGGTCTTTCAACCATCGTGTCACCCCTATTCGGTCTTGCTCCCGGTGGGGTTTGCCATGCCGCTTCTGTTGCCAGCCGCGCGGTGCGCTCTTACCGCACCTTTTCACCCTTGCTCGGCGAAGCCCTAAGGCGAAGACGGGCGGTTCGTTCTCTGTGGCACTTTCCCTGGGGTCGCCCCCGCCGGACGTTATCCGGCACCGTATTTCCGTGGAGCCCGGACTTTCCTCCACCGCGCCC
>JAYUVC010000095.1:0-3547 GCA_043754325.1 Hyphomicrobiales bacterium | reverse complement strand
GAAAACTGGCCGATTGGCATGCCGCTTTGCAAAAGTCTCGGACAAGGCCTGTGGGAAGTGCGCAGCAACTTGCAAGGCGGGCGGATTGCGAGGCTGATGTTTTGCACAAAAGGAAGCGACGTCTATGTGTTGCACGGGTTTTTCAAAACCACACAGAAAACGCCGCAATCAGATTTGGATTTGGCGCGAAAGCGCATGAAGGACGTATTGTCATGACATCAAACAAACATCGCGGTTCGACACTGAATGCCTTTTTGCAAGAAGAAGGGCTGACCGAAGAACTCTCTGCCATCGTCGCTAAGGAACGCATTGCATTCCAGTTGCAGCAGGCCATGAAGAAGAAGCGCATCACCAAAGTGAAACTGGCTAAACTGATGGACACCAGCCGCACCCAAATCGACCGCATCCTCGATCCCACATCGGGGAATGTTACGATTGAGACGCTGCAACGCGTGGCGCGGATTGTCGGGCGGGAGTTGCGGGTGGAGTTGGTTTAAGAATTGGTGCATCGGATGTTGAGCTAGACCCAATTACCGTCATTCCCGCGAACGCGGGAATCCAGACTTTCCACGATCTCGCTGGTTGAAAGTCTGGATTCCCGCGTTCGAGGGAATGACGACCTGTTGGGGGAATGATTCCAACTGACCGTCCGGTGCTTTAGTCGCCCGTAAGACCGGACTGTCACGTGAAAGTCTTTACAAGGCGCTGAGTGCCGAAGGCAATCCGGCGTTTGCAACGATCCTTAAGGTGATGCGTGCACTGGATTTGAAGATCACAGCGCGGGCGGGGTGAGTGGCGAAACCTCTTCCCAGTTGTCAGAAGCCCCACTTGTAGAAGCAAAAATCATGGGTCAAAATCCCGATTGTTAACATTCAAGGATTGAACTAGGTTCATATAATGCAAATTGAAGATCATCATTTACTCGGTCGAGGTATTTATAGCATACCTGAAGCAGCCCACATTATTGGGATGTCGAGTGATCGTGTGCGTAGATGGGTGAACGGTTATCGTTCATCGACACAAAACAAACACCTACCAATTGTGTCGTCTGAACTGCCCGCGATTGAGGGAAAAGTTGCTATTAGCTTTCGTGATCTATTAGAATTGCACTTCATAAAGGCATTCATTGCACATGGCATTTCTTTGCAAAAGATCAGAAAAGCTGCCGAAATTGCATCAGACGTATTGGGCGTAGAAAGTCACCCATTTAACGAGTACAAATTTAAAACAGATCGAAAAAATATCATGCAGACTATTGGGGAAAGGATGCTCAATCTGAACGAGTCCCAATATGAGCTAGAGGGAATTATCAAGCAAAGCTTGTTTCATGGTTTCGTTTATTCGGGGAAGGTCGCTGGCGCATGGAGACCCAGTGAACAGGAAAAATCCGTCATCCTTGATCCCAAAATTGCTTTAGGAAAGCCAATTATTGAAAATACGGGCATTAGAACCCGCGCAATTTTTAGCGCTTGGAAGGCTGAGGGTCGCGACCCAAAAATCGTCGCTCACCAGTTTGAACTGACTGTCAAACAAGTTCGAGATGCTGTAAATTTCGAAAATAGAATGGCCGCTTAAAATATGCGGCGCATCCTTTTTGATGCAAATTTGCCGCCAGCACTAGCCCGAGGAATTCATCAACTTACAGAGGGGAGGGGCATAGGTGCAGATTGTATTCTCGACATTTACAAGACTACGAAGATCCCTGACGAGAAATGGATTGCGGATTTAGCAAAGTACGACATCGTAGGTGTCATAACACAAGATTACTTCGACAAAACGCCTCAGGAAATTGCGGCATATCAAAACTCAGGCGTACCGTTCTTCTACTTGGCAAAAGCGTACAACGGATTTGACTTGTGGAAAAAATGCAGCCTACTCTTGATCAAGTGGCCCACAATTTGCCTGCAAATAGAAACAGTGAAAGGATACGCTGAATACGAGGTTCCAAATGATCGAGGGAATCAAGTTAGACAACTACGAAGAAGACGGCGTTAGCACGCTTAACCTCCCTCGCGTAGGCGAGAGAGATCAAACCAACAAACTCATCCCTCAAGCAAACTTCTGCCGCAACTCTCCCTTGGCATACCTCTTCGCCATATCCGCCACCGAAATCACTTTCTTGATCTTGCCCGCCTGTCCCGCCGTATTAAACTCCTGGAACCGCATCGTGCACAGCTTGTTCATCGCCTCCATCGCGGGCTTCAAATACTTGCGCGGGTCGAACTCGGATGGATCTTCTGCAAACACTTTGCGGATGGCACCCGTCAAGGCCATGCGGTTGTCGGTGTCGATGTTGATTTTGCGCACACCGTGTTTGATGCCGCGCTGGATTTCAGACACAGGCACCCCCCATGTCGGCTTCATTTTGCCGCCGTACTTGTTGATGATTTCCTGCAAATCCTCAGGCACTGATGACGATCCATGCATGACCAGATGCGTGTTCGGCAGCTTCGCATGAATTTCCTCAATCACATTCATGGCCAACACTGCGCCATCAGGTTTCCGTGTGAACTTGTAGGCACCGTGTGAAGTGCCCATGGCAATGGCCAGTGCATCCACGTCGGTTTCCTTGACGAACTTCACGGCTTCGTCCGGGTTGGTTAAAAGCTGGTCGTGCGACAGCTTGCCTTCAAAGCCGTGGCCGTCTTCCTTCTCGCCTTCGCCGGTTTCAAGCGAACCCAGAACGCCGAGTTCACCCTCAACCGAAATGCCGCCGAGATGGGCCATTTCGGTGACAGTGCGGGTGACACCCACGTTGTAATCCCAGTCCGCAGGCGTCTTGCCGTCGGCCTTCAAGGAACCGTCCATCATCACCGAGGTAAAGCCCGACTGGATGGCGGTCATGCAGGTGCCCGCTTCATTGCCGTGGTCCAGATGCACGCAGACCGGAATGTGCGGATAGATTTCGGTGACGGCGTCCATCATGTGCTTCAGCATGATGTCGTTGGCGTAGGAGCGGGCACCACGCGAGGCTTGCAGGATGACGGGTGAATCCGTTTTGTCGGCTGCCGCCATGATGGCCAGCGCCTGTTCCATGTTGTTGATGTTGAAAGCGGGCACGCCGTAGTCAAACTCAGCGGCGTGGTCCAGCAATTGGCGAAGCGTGATACGGGCCATGGGGGTCGTTTCTCCTGACAGGGTTTTGAATTGTTGGACCGTCGGATAGAACAATCGCAGCGCCCTAGCAAATTGATTTTGAGGTGCGCACCTCAAACTTGCGGAGAACTCAATTTTCCGCCAATTTGCCGTGATGACTTTCACGCCCATCATCGCCAAACTCCCATCCGCCGTGCCCTTCGTCGGACCTGAAGCGCTGGAACGCCGCAGCGGATCGCCCATCCATGCCCGCATTGGTGCCAATGAAAATGTTTTCGGTCCCAGCCCAAAAGCCATCGCCGCCATGCAACAAGCGGCACCTGAAAGCTGGCAATATGGCGACCCGGAAAACCATGACTTGAAACTGGCCATCGCCAAAGCTGTGGGGGTGGCACCTGAGAACATCGCCTGCGGCGAAGGCATCGATGGCTTGCTGGGTTTGGTGGTCCGC
>JAYUVC010000094.1:0-9335 GCA_043754325.1 Hyphomicrobiales bacterium | reverse complement strand
ATTCTGTTCGTCATTGATGCGCGTGCAGGTGTCACACCGACTGACAAGGAATTTGCCGCTCGTATCCGCAAGCTCAACAAGCATGTCATTCTCATCGGCAACAAGGCCGAAACCCGTGCCGTGGTGCCGGGTCTGGCTGAAGGTTATGGTTTGGGCTTTGGAGAACCCCTCGCGATTTCGGCTGAACACGCCGAAGGGCTTGATGGTCTTTATGAGGCGCTGCGTCCCATCGTCATGGCGAAGGCGCCAGATGTGCCGGATACCAACGTCGAAATCACCGAAGAAGAGTCCGACAAGGATTGGGAATATGACCCGAAGCGGCCCTTGCGTCTGGCCATCATCGGGCAGCCAAATGCGGGCAAGTCCACACTGGTCAATGCGATGTTGGGCGAAGAGCGCATGTTGACAGGGCCCGAAGCCGGTATTACCCGCGACGCGATTTCGAGTGCCTGGAACTGGCGTGGACGCGACATCAAGCTGTGGGACACAGCAGGTATTCGCCGCAAATCCCGCGTGCAGGAAAAGATCGAGAAAATGTCGGTGTCCGACGCCATGCGTGCCATTCGCTTTGCCGAATGCGTGGTGGTGTTGATTGACGCGACGCTGGATATTGAACGCCAGGATTTGACGCTGTCGGATCTCGTAGGCCGCGAGGGCAGGGCGGTTGTCATTGCGCTGTCGAAGTGGGATGCGGTCGAGAACAAGCAAAAGGTGCTCGACGCTTATAAAAGCAAACTGGAAGATGTGCTGCCAGAGATACGTGGTGTCACATTGGTCACGTTGTCGGCCATTCGCAACAAGGGCATTGATGGCTTGATGAAGGCCGTCACCGAAGCTGACAAAAAGTGGAACGCCCGCGTCACCACTTCGAAGCTGAACCGTTGGCTCGAAGGTGCCGTCGAGCGCAACTCCCCACCCGCACCGGGCGGCCGCCGCATCAAGATCCGCTATGCGACACAAGCCAACGCAAGGCCGCCGACGTTTGCGATATTCGGCAACCAGTTGAAGAAATTGCCCGAGAGTTATCTGCGGTATCTCACGAACGGAATGCGGGAGGCGTTCGACCTCAATGGCACGCCGATCAGGTTCAGCCTGCGCGGCGGCGGGGATAATCCTTACGATAGCAAGAAGTAACTTTCACCTCACCCGATTGCCCGCACACAATTTTTACGCTAGCTTCTATCCAATCTGCCAGGGGGATTGCCATGCTGCTACGCCTTTCATTGATTCTGTCCTGTCTGTTTTTCGCAATCTTGCCCGCCGAGGCCAAGCGCGTGGCGCTGGTCATTGGCAACAGTACCTATGCGGAAGTGGGTGAACTCAACAACCCCCATGCCGATGCAATTGCACTGGCAAAAGCCTTTCAAGACGCCAAGTTCGACGATGTAAAACTTTTGGAAAATCTTGACTTTGAACACATGCGCATTGAGTTGAGAGAGTTTTCAAGTCGTGCAGCGGGAGCTGAAATTGCAGTCATATACTATGCAGGCCACGGCGTTGAAATGCCGGGACAGAATTATTTGATTCCAGTTGATGCAAAACTGTTGCGTTCAGCAGATATTGTATTCGAGGCAATAACCTTGGATTCTGTACGGTCCGCAGTGTCGGGTGCAACTATATTGCGCATGGTGGTGCTGGATGCTTGCCGAAACAACCCCTTCAAACTTGTCGCAGCCGATGGAAAAAAGCGGGCTGCAACACGGGGGCTTGCGGCAGTGGAACCGGGTGTGGGTGAGTTCATTGCCTATTCCGCCAAGGAAGGCACTTTGGCTCAAGATGGGCCGACTGATGGCAACAGCCCCTTTGCCACAGCCTTGCTCAAAAGCCTGTCGCGGTCTGGCATTGATATTCGATTGATGTTTGGACAAGTGCGTGATGACGTGTTGGAAGCGACAGGCCGGGAGCAAGAGCCTTATACCTATAATTCATTAGGCGGTGAGGCCATTTACTTGATTCCACCCGAAGATAAACCCGCCGTGTCAATATCGCCTCCTGATCCAATCGCTGCCGATTTTGATCTGGCGCGGTCTATGGGTACGAAAGCAGCGTGGGATTTGTTTTTGGCGCGGCATGGTACGGCCAGCGACATGCGGGCGGATGTGGCGAAGCAGGAGCGGGACAAGCTGGCGTTGTTGGTTCCACTCAAACCTGCCGCACCCGAATGCAGCGGTG
This sequence comes from Hyphomicrobiales bacterium, assembly GCA_043754325.1. Classification (GTDB taxonomy): domain Bacteria; phylum Pseudomonadota; class Alphaproteobacteria; order Rhizobiales; family Aestuariivirgaceae; genus Aestuariivirga. Next base: position 7,163 of record JAYUVC010000094.1, on the reverse strand, counting down.
TGCAAACAAAGGTGCAAGGCGAAAACAAATGCCTCGCCATTAAAGAAACCTTTAGCGACTGCAATGGTTGCCCTGAAATGGTGGTAGTGCCAGCGGGCAGTTTTATGATGGGGTCACCAGCGGACGAGAAGGATCGGCAAGACGACGAAGGTCCGCAACATAAGGTGGCGTTGAGCTCAGCTTTTGCGGTTGGAAAATTTGAGGTGACGCGCGGGCAATTTGCTGAATTTGTAAAGGATGCAAACTACACTCCAGGTTCATCCTGCTGGATTTTGTATGGCACGGAATGGAAAGAAACTGCGGGGAAATCTTTCCGCGACACTGGTTTTACACAAAGTGATGACCACCCCGTGGCTTGCGTGTCCTGGGATGAGGCGCAGGCCTATGTGAAATGGCTGTCGAAGAAATCCGGTGTTGGCTACCGCCTGCTGACCGAGGCAGAATGGGAATATGCAGCGCGAGCGGGAACCACCACAGCTTTTCCAACCGGCACAACCATCACGGCGACGCAAGCGAATTTCAACTACGAAAAACAGGCAACGACCGTGGCAGGCACTTATACTGATAACAAATTCGGCCTGTTTGATATGGCTGGTAATGTGTGGGAATGGACGGAGGATTGTTATGAGGAGAGTTACAAAAATGCTGATGCGAGCGGTAAAGCAACTAAAGGTAGCAGTTGCGAGCGCGTCGACCGTGGCGGCGGGTGGGACAGCGGCCCACAGTACCTCCGTTCGGCGGTCCGCGACAGGGACACCGCGGTCGTCCGGGACGGCGACTTGGGGTTCCGTCTCGCCAGGACCTTTTAATGTTCTACATCTTAACCTCTTTACATCTTGGGGGTTAAGGGGGCTTTAGCCCCCTTACGAATTTTCGATGACAAAACAGTCAGGACCAAGAACGGTGGGACCAGCGCTTGAAGCTCACTATCGGTTTTTGCTCTGGTTGGTTCCCACGGTCGAGAAGTTTCCGAAAACACAGAAATTTTTATTGGGTGATCGCATTCAGACCACATCACTCGACGTACTTGAAAACCTCATTGACGCCACTTACAGCCGCCGCCGCCAGCAGCATCTTGTAGCGGCAAATTTAGCGTTGGAAAAACTCCGCTTTCTGTTTCGTCTTGCAACCGATTTGCGATACCTTGATTTGCGAAAATATGAATTCGCCGCACGTAGTCTGGATGAAACTGGACGGCTTGTTGGGGGGTGGCTGAAAACAGACCGCCAAGCACATGAGGAGTTGCCAGAAGATGCCGCGCCTCCATGATAATCTCTTTGAACATATTGCAGGCTTTCAACCCTTATTGTGTGCGGCCCGTTCAGCCATAAAAGGCAAGCGCTCAAAACCAGCACCTACCGCTTTTATGGCTAATCTTGAACACGAATTACTGCGCTTGAACCGCGAACTCACAACGCAAACATGGAAATCCGGTGGCTACGTGACCATCGATATTCGTGATCCGAAACCGCGCATGGTTTCAGCAGCTCCATTCCGCGACCGTGTTGTGCATCACGCGCTGTGTTCAGTCGTACAACCCATTTTCGAAAATGGTTTTGTGTTCGACAATTATGCCAATCGCAAAGGCAAAGGCACCCACAGCGCTGTTGATCGGTTTGAATATTACAAAGGCCAATTTTCCCATGTTTTGCGTTGTGATATTTACCGTTACTTTCCAGCTATTGATCATGCAATTCTAAAAGCTGACCTTCGCAGGCGCATTTCCTGCGCCAAAACTTTGTGGTTGATGGATGCGATTATCGATAGTTCAAACCCACAAGAACCTGTCCACATTCATTACGAGGGCGATGATCTTTTCGCGCCCTATCTGCGAAAGCGGGGTTTGCCAATCGGCAATCTGACCAGCCAGTTTTTTGCTAACCTGTATTTGGATGGAATGGACCATTTCGTAAAAGAGGTTTTGAAAGCCAAGGGCTATGTGCGCTATGTCGATGATTTTGCGTTGTTTCACGACGACCCTGTTGTGCTGGAAAATTGGCGACACCGCCTTGAGATTTATTTGTCAAAACGTCGGCTGACCTTGCATCCGCGAAAAACATTTGTTGTGGAAACGTCGAAGCCCGCGCAGTTTCTGGGTTATGTCATGCACAGCGGTTGGCGAACGTTGCCTGACGAAAATGTCACGCGGTTCAAACGAAAATTGCGAGGCCTCCGTGACCGTTGGAAAGTTGGCAGCATTGAGATTGAAGAAGTGCAGCGCCGTATAAATTCGTGGATTGCGCATGCTGGCCATGCGCATACGTGGCGATTGCGCCATGCGATGTTCCGTCCTGGACTGTTTGATCTGGTTCGGAAACCTGACGAGCCTTCAGTTGCAAGCGCGTCAACCGTGGCGGCGGGTGGAACAGCAACCCACAAAACCTCCGTTCGGCAAACCGCAACAGGAACACCACGGACAACCGAAACAACAACTTGGGGTTCCGTCTCGCCAGCACGCGCCATGTCCAGAAGTTGTGCATTTATGGATGCATAGCCAGCGTATCGGCGTGTCCAAGGTTCGTCATGACAAAAGCAGTTGCGGCATCCGTATTGACCTCCGGCGGTGCCGGGTGCCGCATTAAAATTTGTGACGCCATCCGGGTGAATGCAAGACCGCTGACGGTTGCAATTTTCGGCAATCGGGTTCAGTCTGCGTGGCGGTGGGGATAATCCATACGATAGCAAGAAGTAACCTCATCCGCCCTTCGGGCACCTTCTCCAGCATGAGGGCCGGAGAAGGGACTGCATTGGGACCTCCACATATGTATAGCTTGGGTAGGCCATACGATTGTGCCTTCTCCAACCCTCTTGTTGGAGAAGGTGGCGCGAAGCGACGGATGAGGTCCCTTCCCTAAAACTGCTTGAACAATCCCTTGGCATCATATTTCCAAACGCCACCATTGTCCGCAAACTCCGGCAGACACATTGCCACCATCTGGGCTGAAACCTGTTCCGGCGTTGGTAATGTTTCCGGGTCTTCACCTGGCATCGCCGTTGCCCGCATTTTTGTACGGGTGGCACCGGGGCTGAAGCAGTTGACGCGCAGGTTGGTTGTGGCCACTTCGCCGGCATAAGTTTTTACTAGCGCTTCGAGGGCGGCTTTGCCGACTGTGTAAGCCCCCCAATAGGGCAGGCATTTTTGCGCCAAACCTGACGTGACAAAGACGGCTCGTCCTTGTGGTGCGGCCTGAAGCAGCGAGTCCATGGAGCGTACAAGACGGTAATTGGCGGTGAGATTGATAGCCAAGGCGTCATCCCAGACTTTTGGGTCAACATGCGCCAAGGGCGTGAGTTTTCCCAAGGTTCCTGCATTGCCGACGAGAATATCAAGTCTTTTCCAGCGCTCGAAAATGGCGGCACCCAAACGGTCGATGGCCTCATAGTCGGTGATGTTCATCGGCACGAGGGTGGCGGTGGAGCCTGCGGCTTTCACGGCGTCGTCCAGTTCCTCCAGCCCGCCGCGTGTGCGGGCTGTGGCGATGATATGTGCGCCTTCTCCTGCCAGATGCAATGCCGTGGCGTAGCCCAATCCACGGGACGCGCCGGTGACGAGGGCCACCTTGCCTTCAAGCCGTTTTGCCATGGTTAGCCAGCCTCGGCCAGAAGTGACAGTTGTTGTTTGGCACTTTCACCGTTCAGATCAGTCAGACGGGTGGGATATTCACCGGTGAAGCAATGATCTGTGAATTGGGGTTGGGCATTGTTGCGGCCGTCGTAGCCCATGGATTTGTAGACACCGTCAACCGACAGGAAAGCCAGTGAAGTGACACCGATGAATTCGCGCATTTCCTCAAGCGTGTGATTGGCTGCAAGCAGATGCGTCTGCTCTGGCGTATCAATGCCATAAAAATCCGGGTGCTTGATCGGCGGTGAAGCAATGCGCATGTGCACTTCGGCGGCACCTGCATCATACATCATCTGCACGATTTTCACTGAGGTGGTGCCGCGCACAACCGAGTCGTCCACCAGCAGAATGCGTTTGCCTTTGACCACGGCGCGGTTGGCGTTGTGTTTCAGCTTCACACCCAGTGAGCGGATGGTTTGCGTGGGTTCGATGAAGGTGCGGCCCACATAGTGGTTGCGGATGATGCCGAGTTCGAACGGTACCTTCATTTGTTCAGCATAGCCAAGTGCTGCGGGCACGCCGGAGTCGGGGATCGGCACAATCACATCAACTTCAGCCGGTGATTCGAGGGCCAGTTGGCGGCCCATTTGCTTGCGCACGTCGTAGACTGAACGTCCGCCGAGAATGGAGTCTGGACGCGAAAAATAGATGTATTCGAAAATGCAAGGGCGGGCGGGTTGGCGGGGGAAGGGCCAATGGCTTTCAATGCCATCTTCCGAAATCACCACCACTTCGCCGTTTTCGATTTCACGCACGAAGGTGGCACCGATGATATCAAGGGCGCAGGTTTCGGAACACAGGATGTAGGAACCATTGAGTTTTCCCAACATGAGGGGCCGAATGCCGAGGGGGTCACGTGCGCCGATGAGTTTTTTGTTGGTGAGACACACCAGTGCGTAAGCGCCTTCGAGGCGGCGCAGGGCTTCGATGTAACGGTCGATGAGCTTTGGCTTTTGCGCACGTGCCACAAGATGCAGAATAACTTCGGTGTCTGACGTGGATTGGCAAATGGCCCCGTGGGAAATCAACTCCTTGCGCAGCGTCAGGCCATTGGTCAAGTTGCCGTTGTGAGCGACGGCAAAACCGCCTTCAGCCAATTCGGCAAACAACGGTTGCACGTTGCGGAGAATGGTTTCTCCGGTCGTTGAGTAACGCACATGGCCGAGTGCGGCCTGGCCCTTGAGGCGGTCAATGGTGGCGGCGGACGAGAAGTGGTCGCCCACCAATCCCATGCGGCGTTCAGAATGGAAGCGACCTTCATTGTAGGATACGATTCCCGCTGCTTCCTGTCCACGGTGTTGCAGGGCATGCAGGCCGAGTGCGGTCAGCGCAGCCGCGTCAGCATGGCCGTAAATGCCAAACACGCCGCATTCTTCACGCAGCGTGTCAGCATCGAGGTCGAAGGCGTTGATATCGTTCATGGGTTTGCAGCTGGCTTGGGGGGTTGGGTTTGGCCTTCGACCAGATTGTCGAGGCCCTGGGTTTGCCCATTTGAATAACCCGTTTCACCGGGTGCTGGTGCAGTCACGGCCCCTTGCGGGTTTGACAGCGTGGCCTTGGTCAAGTTCTGGGCCGCATCCGGCGAAACCTTGGCGATGACGCCAACGAGCACATCACTGACTTTTTGAATGACGGGCAGTGATTGGGCATTGCGGATCCAGTCTTCCTGGTTTTCAGGTGGCTGCAACCAGCCGTAAAACAGATAGGCAATCGACACCAGCACAAGGCCGCGCAGGAGGCCATAGAACAAGCCCAAAGTCCGGTCGAAGGCACCGACAGACGAGTCCACCACGCGGTCTGATATTTTCACCGATATGATCGAGACCACGATCAGCGTAACGATAAAGGCCACCGCGCCCACGGCAATTTGTGCAAGCACAGGCTTGTCGACATAGGGTGTGACCAAATCAAGCAACGGCTTTTGCTGAATGGCAAAATAAGCCGCAACCGCCGCCGCAGCCCAGGCGATGAGCGACAGCACTTCGCGGGTGAAACCGCGTGACAAGGCCAGAATACCGGACACCAACATGATGCCGATGAGTATGAAGTCGAGAAGCTGAAAGGGCATGGATGGTCCCAGGGTTGTGATTATCAAGGCCCTTATAGGCAGGAATGCGATGGGGTGCCAGTGTCGAATGAGGGTGTGATACGGGTGGAGACAGGGACCTTACGCAATCCGCCGCAGCCCCTTCGACCGTGACGCCACCCAGGCCACCACATCGGCCACTGACTCCATGGATTTCGTGGTCAATCCCTTGACCGATGGCGTTTCACCCGCCATCGCAAGCACGGCTTCGGTCAATCCCAATTTCTGCGCTTCTTTCAGCCGAGCCTCGGTTTGCCCGACGGGACGGATTGCACCCGACAGCGCAATTTCGCCAAACAACACTGTGCCGTGGGGGATGATCGTATCTGACATTGATCCCAGGATCGCCGCCGCCACCGCGAGGTCCGCCGCAGTCTCTTTCAGCCGCAAGCCACCCGCAACATTCAGATAAACGTCATGTTGGGACAGCGACACACCCGCCCGTGCTTCCAGTACAGCCAGAATCATGGCGAGACGATTCGAATCCCAGCCCACAGTGGTGCGACGTGGCGTGCCCAGCGGTGAGGGTGCCACCAACGCCTGCACTTCCACCAGCAAAGGCCTGGTGCCCTCAACACCTGCAAACACCGCAGTGCCGGGGGCAGGGCGTTCGGATTGGCCCATGAACAGGCGGGATGGATTGGTGACCTCTTTCAAGCCGCCATCAGACATTTCAAACACGCCAATTTCGTCAGTGGCACCGAAGCGGTTTTTGACAGCGCGCAGAATCCGGAACTGGTGGCCACGGTCACCTTCGAAATACAAAACAGCATCGACGAGATGTTCGACCACTTTTGGCCCGGCAATCTGGCCGTCTTTCGTCACATGGCCAACGAGCAGGACGCAGGTGCCTTTCTGCTTGGCAAAACGTACCAGCGCTTCACAGCCAGCCTTCAATTGCGACACAGTTCCCGGTGCCGCCTCAATGACAGGTGACCATAGGGTTTGGATCGAATCGATAACCACGATCGCAGGCGGGCCTTCTTCATTCAGCGTGGCAATAATGTCGGAGGTGTTGGTTTCCGCCGCCAGCAGCACTGGCGCATCAGCCAGACCCAAACGCTCGGCCCGCAAACGGATTTGCGCAATGGCCTCTTCGCCTGAGACATAAACCACGCGCTGGCCCTTCATGGCCATCGACGCCAACGCCTGCAGCAGAAGCGTGGATTTGCCAATGCCGGGGTCCCCCCCGATCAACACCGCAGAGCCCGGCACAAAGCCGCCACCTGCCACCCGGTCCAGTTCCGGCATGCCCGTTTCAATGCGGGGCGGGGCGGCACTGTCGCCCTTCAGGCCAACCAATCGCGTGGGACGGCCGCGCGGAAGCGCCTTGCCCTTCGCACCAGAGGCAGGTGCTTCTGTCGACTCTTCGATAATGGTGTTCCAAGCGCCACAACCGTCACAACGGCCAGACCATTTGGAGGTTGTGGTGCCACAGGATTGGCAGACGAA
>JAYUVC010000093.1:0-5372 GCA_043754325.1 Hyphomicrobiales bacterium | reverse complement strand
AAAATTGGCGGAGAGGGGGAGATTCGAACTCCCGGTACACTTGCGCGTACTTCGCATTTCGAGTGCGACGCGATCGACCACTCTGCCACCTCTCCGCATTGGGTCGCGGGGGCTGTTTAGCGGAGGTTTCAACATCTGCCAACCCCTTTTCCGGGCTTGGTTGACTCAAGTTTTCAGGGTGGTAGAAGCCGCGTCAATTATCAGGAGTATTTCCATGGGTTACAGAATTGCAGTTGTCGGTGCCACGGGGAATGTGGGCCGCGAGATGCTGAATATTTTGGCCGAACGCCAATTTCCGGCGGACGAGGTGCATGCCTTGGCATCGCGGAAATCCATCGGCGTTGAAGTGTCCTATGGCGACAAGATCCTGAAGTGCAAGGACCTCGAAAAGTTTGATTTCACGACGGTGGATTTTTGTGTGATGTCGGCAGGCTCATCGGTTTCGAAGGAGTGGTCACCCAAAATCGGGGCGTTGGGTTGCATCGTCATCGATAACTCGTCGTTCTGGCGTTATGATCCTGAAGTGCCTTTGATTGTTCCTGAGGTGAATGCACATGTTCTGACGGAATACATGGGCCGAAACGTGCGGAAAAATATCATTGCAAATCCAAATTGCTCTACTGCGCAATTGGTTGTCGCGTTGAAGCCTTTGCATGACGCGGCAAAAATCCGCCGCGTTGTGGTGTCAACCTACCAGTCAGTTTCGGGCGCGGGCAAGGAAGGCCTTGACGAACTCTGGAACCAGACCAAGGGCATGTTTGTGACCGACTCGCCGGAGCCAAAGAAGTTCACCAAACAGATCGCCTTCAATGTCATTCCGCATATCGACGTGTTTCTGGATTCCGGTGATACCAAGGAAGAATGGAAAATGTCGGCTGAGACGAAGAAGATCCTTGATCCGAAGATCAAGGTCACAGCAACTTGCGTTCGCGTGCCCGTGTTTGTTGGCCATTCGGAAGCAGTGAACATTGAATTTGAAACGCCATTGTCAGCTGATGAAGCGCGCGACATTTTGCGGGAGGCGCCGGGTTGCATGGTGATCGACAAGCGCGAAGACGGTGGCTATGTGACCCCGGTTGAATGTGTGGGGGATTACGCCACATTCATTTCGCGCATCCGCGATGATGCAACGATTGACAACGGAATTAATCTTTGGGTGGTTTCGGATAATTTACGGAAAGGTGCTGCACTCAATGCGGTACAAATTGCCGAGGCCATCATCAATCGCGGACTGATGAAGAAGGCCGCCTAAGTCACTGAAGACAGGGCGGGAATGATTTCCCGCCTTTTTTATGCCGTACTTTAGGATTTTTCTCTTGACACGAGATTTTATCTGTGTTATGTTACGGGCATGATGAAAGTGGTTTTGACAATCCTGATATTCCTCTTCGCCGCCCCGGCCTTTGCGCTGGAATTGGCCTTGCCCGTGGCTTGTAGCGTTGGCGCGGATTGCTGGGTGCAACAATATGCTGACCATGATGCGGGTGCGGGTTCCACAGACTATGCCTGCGGCGTAGCAAGTTATGACAGGCATGATGGCACAGATATCCGTGTGCTGCATACAGGTGTGGATATGGCTGTTCTGGCGGCTGCGGCCGGGCGGGTGAAGGCTGTGCGGGACGGTGTTCTGGACAAGCTGGTGAAAACTCCGGCCGATCTTGCGGCTATAAAAAACATCGAATGTGGCAATGGCGTTGTGATTGACCATGGTGGCGGTTGGGAAACCCAATCGTGTCACATGCGCAAAGGGAGTATCACGGTGAAGGTCGGTGATTTTCTCCACTCCGGGGATCGGCTGGGGCTGATCGGCTTTTCCGGGGAGGCAGCGTTTCCACATGTGCATCTAACGGCGCGCAAGGACGGCAAAGTGGTTGATCCCTTCAGTGCGGATGCCATGACGGACTGCAAGGCGGTGGACCGGAGCCTGTGGTCGGCTTTTGCGCAAAAGGCGCTGAAGTACAAGGCAAGTGAATTGTTGTTGATGCAATGGTCCATTGCGCCTTACAGCGAAGAGGACATCGACACTGGAAAAATTCCGGCTTTGCAACCAGCACCGTTTGAGGCGGCACTTGTTGTGAATGCCATGGCGATTAATCTGTACAAGGACGATGTTGTCACGCTGACAATGACAGTTCCGGGGAAAGACGCGGCAGTGAGCCGCGTTGTGTTGCCACGCAACAGGGCGGTGCAGCGGTTGTATGCGGGAAAAAAGCGAACTGGAGAGTGGCCGCAGGGCCGCTATGTGGCACAGTTTGAAATTGTGCGAGAGGATGTTGTTATCGTGTCGAAGGAGATCAGTTTCGCGATGAGGGAGTAGAGGCCAGGAAAAGGCCCTCATCCGTCCGGCTTCGCCGTCCACCTTCTCCCGTGCAAGAGGGCACGGGAGAAGTGACGTGATGAATTACGACTTTGGCAACAGTACCTTGTCGATGACGTGGATAACGCCATTGGATTGCTTCACGTCGGCAATTGTCACATTGGCCACACCGCCGTTTTCATCGGTTATCACGACACTCCGTTATGTGGTGCCGTACTGGAGAAACGCGCAGAGATGAAGAAAAAGTTTATTACAAATTGGTAGGCTCACGAAGGCGTGAAGCAATCGTTATCACCCGTAGCGCGCGATCCCCATAACCGGGCCGACCTTGTTTTGTTGTAATACCGCGATACAGCTTTTGCAATTGTGTGGCATGACCGCATTGCGCATCCATGACCCGCGGTATGCCTCGCCCTTCCACATGGCGGCAGGCACGAGATTGCGGACGACGTTGATATAGACCACGTCTTTGCCGGCATTTTCGCCGCGCCGGATTTTTTGCGTCACCTGCTTTTCGATGGCCATCAACCACAAGGTGGCGTCACCATCGTAGTCCTGTTTTGGAATTTCCACGCTGATGTCTTTGGCTGTAATGTTCAGTGAAAGTTTGACGGCGGGCGCTGCGGCTTCAGCCATGCGTGATTTCACATCCCGCAGATTGCTGCCGACAGCATGCGTGGTGCCGTTGATGACCATTTGCGGCGTGTAGACCGAACCATCACCACGCGACTTGGCGTAGTCGTATTGGCGTTGCGAATATTCAGGTTTCGCCAAGGTGTCCCGCCAGCCAAGATAATCCCAATAATCGACGTTGAATGAGACGATGAGATTGTCCGGGTCTTTCGCAAGTTCAGCCGCATTCTTGTCAGCAGGCGGGCAGGATGAGCAGCCCTGGCTGGTGAAAAGTTCGATGAGAACGGGGTGCGCTGGTGCAGCAATGGCGAAGCGGGGAGCCAGCAATGTGCCTGCCCCAAGAGCGAGGGCAGCGCGGCGGGAAAGGGTTGGGTTGTGATCCATGGGTGAATTATGGACAGATCGCTGTACACTTGCCAATCACTTGGCAGTGAGGGGTTTGAGTGTGCGGTCCCTCTCCGTCTCGAAGCGCAGCTTCGAGACGGAGAGGGAAACTTCTTAGAACCCAGCGAACTTCTTGAAACCTCCGAAGAACATGCGCTTGCCATCGAAGGGCATTTTGCTCATATCCATGTCAGTTATTTCGGGGTGTGCCATCATTTTCTTCCACAGGGCATCACGGTGCCTGCGTGACTTGCAGACGATGCAGCTGACTGCTGCGATTTCGCCTTCTTTCAATTTAAGGGCTTGCGGAAATGAGGTTGCCTTCCCGGGGCTCACATCGTCAGCTATTGTCGAAGTGTAGTCGATGGCGCCCAGGCTTTTCCATACTTTCGCCCAGCGCTTTTCCAGTTTCATATATTCTGCCAACCGGCTTGTCGGCACAGGAACAACAATGAAGTCATAGTAATTCGGCATGGTTGCCTCCTGAATTGTGAACGAAAAAACCTGAAGTTTTATGGCCGCGCTGTCACGCCGCCTTTGCAATATTCCTCAACACGTAATGCAGAATGCCGCCGTTCTTGTAGTAGTCAATCTCGTCCAGTGTATCGATGCGGCAGAGCACGTCTACTGATGTTTTGCTGCCGTCGGCGCGGGTGATGTCCACGGTCAAGGTTTGACGGGGTTTCAGGCCGGTTTCAAGGCCGTTGATGGTGATGGTTTCGTTGCCTGTCAGGTTCAGGCTTTGCCATGAGTCGCCTTGTTTGAATTGCAACGGGAGTACGCCCATCCCCACCAGGTTCGAACGGTGGATGCGTTCGAAGCTTTGGGCGACCACTGCGCGAACGCCGAGGAGGTTGGTGCCTTTCGCCGCCCAGTCTCTGGATGAGCCGTTGCCGTATTCCACGCCGGCGAAGACGACCAGTGGTGTTCCCCCGGTTTGATACTTCATGGCGGCGTCGTAGATGCTCATTTCGGTGCCGTCTGGCTGGTGCAGCGTGAGGCCGCCTTCTTTTACAGCGCCATCAGCGCCTTTCACCATGTGGTTCTTGATGCGGATGTTGGCGAAGGTGCCGCGCATCATGACTTCGTGGTTGCCGCGGCGTGTGCCGTATTGGTTGAAGTCCATGGGCGCAACACCGTTTGCCGTCAGGTATTTTCCGGCGGGCGATGCGGCCTTGATGGAGCCGGCGGGGGAGATGTGGTCGGTGGTGATTTTATCACCGAAGAGGCCGAGAATTTTCGCTGACGTGATATTGGTCACGGGCTTTGGGTTCATCTGCATGCCTGCGAAATAGGGCGGGTTTTGCACGTAGGTTGAGGTGTTGTCCCAGTTGTAGGTTTCGCCCTTCGAGGTGGTAACGCCGCGCCAATTCTTGTCGCCTTTGAAGACGTCACCGTAACGGTCCTTGAACATTTTCGCGGTGATGTTCTTGCGCACGAAGGTTTCAATTTCCTTGTTCGTGGGCCAGATGTCTTTCAGGAAAACCGGATTGCCTTTTTTGTCGTGACCGAGTGGCTCTGTGGTGATGTCGATTTGGGTGGAGCCTGCGAGAGCATAGGCCACGACCAAGGGTGGTGAGGCGAGGTATGCGGCTTGTACGTCGGGTGAGACGCGGCCTTCGAAGTTGCGGTTGCCGGAGATGACGGCTGAGGCGACGATGCCGTTATCGTTGATGGCTTTTGAAATCGCCGGATCAAGCGGGCCGGAGTTGCCGATGCAGGTGGTGCAGCCGTAGCCCACAAGGTTGAAGCCGATCTTGTCGAGGTCTTTCTGCAGTCCAGCTTTCGTCATGTATTCTGACACGACTTGGCTGCCGGGGGCGAAGGAGGTTTTGACCCATGGCTTTGATGTTAGCCCCAAGGCTGCGGCTTTGCGGGCGAGAAGGCCTGCGCCGATGAGAACGGATGGGTTTGAGGTGTTGGTGCAGGAAGTGATGGCGGCGATAACAACGTCGCCATGGCCAAGGTCATAGTTCTTGCCTTCCACTTTCACGCGCTTTGCCTGTTCGCCTGCCTTGGCGAAACCGGCATTGTCTTT
>JAYUVC010000092.1:0-11204 GCA_043754325.1 Hyphomicrobiales bacterium | reverse complement strand
TGCTCTTTCAAGCCGCGCAAAACGAAATCTGCCATGCGTTCGTCGTCTTCAATAATCAACAGCTTCATACTGCCCTGTTTCTGCGGCCACACCGCATTGGTCTCTTTCTTCGGCACGGAAGTGACGTTTGCTCGGTCTGCAACCTTGCTTCGCACCTTGTCAACGCTCTGCACCATGGTTTCACCTTGTTATGGCACAGACAGTGCTGTGCCTCACAGAGGAATGCGCCACGAAGATTGCCTGCGGGATTACGACAGACTTACAAATTGGTAAGGCGTTGATGATGGCTGAAGCTGGACATGTTGTGCGACTGGATGATGCCCGTTTGCTTTTGAATGAATGGGCCGCATTGTGATGGCCGCTATCTTACGGGAAACATAATTTTAGTTAAGTCCAGTGCCGTCATTCCACCACCCGTATTGCGAAATGTCAGAACCGCAAACGAGAGTGGATCACAATGTTCAATCAAGTCATCGACACTGGCGCGCGCAGTGACTTCACATCGGAATTCACAGCATCCCTTCCAGAAAATCTTACTGGATTGGAGGTAGTGTCATATCCAAAAACTGCTCCGGGCAACCATATTGGCGCGAAGGCCAGATGGGCTTACCAAAAATTCAACCTGTTCCGAAGTGCTCGATATCCCCCCTATAAGTTGGCATTTCAATCGCCGTTCAAGGAAGCCTTTGTCCTTTCAGTAGCGGGCTATCTGGCCTGGGTCGCTGGACGCGAAGTCAAGAAGGTCACCGGGAAGCCAATGACGACGCAATTTCGCGAGATGGCGGGTCTTTGGTTTGGCCAAATGGTGGACCCACCTTCCTATTACGCCCAAGAACTGTTTCGGCCCAGGAACATGGACAAGCTGTCCCAGTTCCTGACCCGTTTCGAGACCAAGAATGGTATTTTGCGGAGACTTAACGAGCTCACACCATCCCCCTACGCAATTGACGAAATGTCCGACAAGGCTTTGTTTGCAAAGTGTTGTGCCGCGAACAGAATTCCACACGTGCAAACCCTCGCCATCATCGGGAAAGATCAAACTATCTGGAACGTTGACCCGAAAGGCATAGATTTTGATCTGTTTTGTAAACATCAGAAAGGAAAGGGAGCGATTGGTGCAGAAGCCTTTCGCTATGTCGGGCCCGACCAATTCCAAGATCAGAACGGCATGATGTATTCACTGCATCAGCTCGTCTCGCATCTCCGTGCAAATCCTCACGGCAGGTCTGTGCTGATGCAGCGATGGCTCACCAATCACGAGTCTATCTGTGATTTGGCGCATGACTCACTGGTCACTTTTCGTGTGATTACTTGCATGAACGAGAATGACGAGATTGAAGTAACGGATGCAATGTTGCGGATACTCGTTGATCTGGAGCCAACCTGGAGACCTGCAGTCTGCGATGATGAGTTTGCAGCTCCAATAGACTTGGCCACGGGAAGGTTGGGCTTGCTGACGGGAGACGACATGCGCACATGTTGTGTGCGCTACCGCAACCACCCCGTCACCAACGCCAAAGTAATCGGACGCGTGATCGAACACTGGCCCGCGATTGCAGCAATGGCCACACGCTGTCACTCGGCCTTCAGCCATCGGCTGATGATCGGCTGGGACATTGCCCTCACGCCAAACGGCCCTATCATGCTGGAAGGCAACACCAAGTTCGACGTGATGCTGTTGCAGCGCGTGCATGATCGTGCCGCCGGCCATTCGCGGTTTGGTGAGTTGCTGGCATTTCACCTGCCAAAACTACTCCAAAAAGACCGTATTGAGTAAGCAAGCAGGGGAGAAGCGGATGCTTTGTATGCATTTCCAAACAATGATCATTCGTCGAATATGATTGCAATCATTGTAATTTAGCCAAGCCAATTCCTCCCTACGTCGTCTCTCCGGGACGCCGCGCATGGCGATGCTTGCCCGAGACTTGCTGGGTTGGATTCTGCTGGATGGAATTCTGGAGTGTCCCAAAACTGGCAGAAGAACCGCGCGGTGTCAAGAGTTATTTTCCTGATTGAAAAACATATAATATCTTCACATGAATTCAATCACACCCCGCTCATACGCTTGAAATTCTCCCACATCACCCGCGTATTCCGCCCCATTTCCGGCATATGCGGCCAGCAGGTTTTGATCAGCCGCGGGTGCGCGCCCTCGCCCAGTTCCCGCTCCAACGCTTTCACATATTTTGGCAAAGCCGCCCAACCCAAAACGGCTTGCGGCGTGAATTCGCAATGGAACTGGGTTGAAAACGCGTGATTGCCAATGGACATTGCCTGCACTGACGACGTTGCCGACCTGGCCAAAGCCCAAGCACCCTCGGGCAGGTTTTTTACTTCTGCATGGTGCCATTGCATGACCTTCAAACTCTCCGGCAGTCCTGCAAAAAGCGGACCTGTTACCGCCACATCAAAAACCCCCACTTCCGGCTGCGATGCCAGACCAACCGTGCCGCCCATGGCCTCGGCCAGCAGCTGATGGCCAAGGCAAATCCCGAAATAGGGTTTGGCCCTGGTTCCCACCCATTCGCGGATCGCCTGCTTTTCTGCGGCAAGATAGGGATGCTCGTTGTGTTCCCACGTGTTTTGGGCGCCGCCCAGAACAAACATGAGATCGAAGCCTTGGAGTGATGGCAGGGTTTCACCCAAGAAGGGTCGAACGGTGGTTGGCAAAATTCCGTCTTCTGCGAAATATTCCGCAAAGCGTCCCACATGGTCATGTTCCATGTGCTGAATGACGAGAGCCCGCTTCATGCCCCGTTTATTCAATTTGCAAATCGGTGGCCTGGGGACCGCGACCACGCGAATCATCCAACACGGCAAACGACATTTTCATTCCTTCTTCCAACCAGGGAATGCCGCCGCGCTGCACGGCCGATATGTGCACAAATACATCCTTGCTGCCGTCTTCAGGTGCGATGAAGCCAAAGCCCTTGTCCTTGTTGAAAAATTTGACTGTTCCCTGGCGTCGCATCAATTCCGTTCCTGCCCGCCCAAGCGTTACCATCTTGCAACAGTCACGCCAAGCGGCAGACAATTTAATCACAATCGCAAACCGCCTCTTGCTTAAGTGAGAGGATTGCCTCTAGTTTGTACTTAATAAAAAGTTTCAGGGGGTTTCATGCGCAGATTGGCTCTTTTGAGTTTGGCAGTTTTTGTCGCCTTGGCTGGTCAAAGCCAGGCAAGCCCCATCGAAAAAACCAGATACAAGTTTTATCCCATTACCGGAGATACGCCGGGCGAAATCTACAGTGCCATGATCCGGCGCGGACCCGATGTCAACGGTGTCAATGCCTACGCCTCCACATCTGCAACTTCAGCACAAAGCGGACGCATGGTGCTGCGAGGCAAGTCTTGTCACGTCGATGGTTACAAGTTCAGCATTGACTTCATCATCAACTTGCCGAAACTGAAAAACGAGGCCGCCCTCACAGGCACTACGGCTGCAAAGTGGAGCCAGTTCAAGTCATTTCTCAAAACCCACGAAGAAACCCACCGCAGCATCTGGATGGGCTGTGCCAAAACCCTGGAGGCGCAAGTCAAATCCTTACGCACCAATGACTGCAAAGTTCTGGACAAGCAGGCAGCCCAGCTGTGGAAAAAAATGCGCTCAAGTTGCGACAGCAAACATGCGGCATTTGACGCTGCCGAACAGAAGCGACTTATAAAACATCCGTTCGTGCGACTGGTGCTGAACCAGAGACTGAGTGCCAGCAAAGGCCTCACCGTCGCGAAGTAAGGTTTACAACACCCGACCCGCCACGGCTGAAAGTTTCGCCAGCAATAGGGCATCGCGTTTTTCCGGTGCGGTCATGATTGCATGTTGAAGCGCCCTGTCGGAGCCTATGGGGCATGCCGGATGTTGGCGCGGAAAATCCCGTGCCAAGCGCAATACGAAGGCTTTGGCCAATGCAGAGTTATGTTTCATTGTCGCCACAACTTGCGCCACGTCAACGGCTTCATGCTGCGGGTGCCAAGCATCAAAATCCGTAACCATGGCAAGCGTTGCGTAACAAAGCTCGGCCTCGCGTGCCAGTTTCGCCTCTGGCATATTGGTCATGCCAATGACCGATGCGCCCCAGGATCGGTGCAGTTCGGATTCCGCCAGAGTCGAAAACTGGGGCCCTTCCATGACGACATAAGTGCCGCCAACATGGTGCGATATGCCTTCATCGCCCAAGGCCTTCGCGGCGGCTTGCGCCAAAAGTGGTGACACGGGATGCGCAAACGGCACATGGGCCACACAGCCTGTGCCGAAGAAACTTTTGTCCCGCGCATAGGTGCGGTCAATGAACTGATCGACCACAACGAACGTGCCCGGCGGCAAATCCTTGTGCAGCGAACCCACGGCTGAAAGCGAGATCACATCGGTCACCCCTGCCCGCTTCAAGGCATCGATGTTGGCGCGGTAGTTGATGGAGGTTGGAGAATAGACATGGCCGCGACCGTGGCGCGGCAGAAACACCACCGGCAATCCGGCTATCTCCCCAATACGCAATTGGTCTGAAGGTGTGCCGAAGCTGCTCTCCACAGTTTGCCACGTGGCACCGTCCATGGGCAAATCATAAAGCCCGGAACCGCCGATGATGCCAAGAACGCTTGTAACCATGTGAACTTTCCTTCAAATCTCAAAGATTGAGATGGGGGTGGGGTGGGGTGGGGGTGGGGTTGACAATCAATTTCTCGCTCACTACCTTCGATGCATAATTGTTGAGAGGCAAGAGATGGCAAGTTTTTTGAACAATGATGACGCGATCTGGCTGAAACATGTGAAAGCCGATGCAAACGCCTTGGCAATACTTCGGCAGGTTCCCGCTGGAACATCGCTTAAACTCCAGATTGAAGGTGTGACTGGTGATTGGGTGCGGATGGCAGATGGCAAGGATGGCAGACCAACACTTGGTTTGAAACCCGTCGGTAAAACGCTAGCATTCTGGAACTCCATGAAATTGCGTCGTGGTGAGTACCTTGATTTCAAAGTTGTCGATCCCGGAGACACCTATCTGTCAGACGTCCAAAAAACATTGAGCGAGTGGGAATCTGAAGAGGATGAGGAAGCTTTCAATGATTTGTGATCATTGGGACATAGCACTCGTCCCCTTTCCGTTCATGGAATTTCCGGCTGCCAAAAAAAGGCCGGCACTCGTCATATCTGCAAGAGAATTCAACAGCAAAAATCATCACAGCATTTTTGCGATGATCACGACGGCGAAAAGTTCGACGTGGCCGAGCGATTATTTGCTGCTCGCACCGCAGGAAAGCGGCCTCAAGAAAAACTGCTATGTTCGTTGGAAAACCTTTACACTACCCAATGAGATGATCGTGCGGTGCTTGGGCAAACTTTCAGAGCAGGACAAAGATCAACTTCTGACCGCAGCGCAGAAAATCTTCATCCCTGCCTGACTTTGCCTCAATGCTGATCTGCCCACACCCGCTTCTTCACGAAATAAAGCAGCACTGACAGCACGGCGAGATAGATCATTACCATGAAGCCGATGCGTTTCCGGGATTCCATGTTTGGATCTGCCGTGAACGCCATGAATGCGGAGACATCGCGCGCCATTGCGTCAACTGTACCGGGTGCGCCGTCATCGAACACGACTTGACCTTCTGCCAATGGAGGCGGCATGCCAATCCAGTGGCCGGAGCCAAAATATGGATTGTAGTATTTGCCTTCTGGTTGTTCCTTTGCCATTTCAGCATCGGGTTCTTCATAGCCCGTCAGAACTGAATAGACATATTGCGGTCCGCCAATGCCGTTCCAAAGCTGGTTGAACGTGCCGTACCAGCCAGGGCGTGACTTGGTGAGCAACGACAGGTCAGGCGGCACTACACCACCATTGGCCACTTTCGCTGCTTCCGCATTGGGAAATGGCGATGGCAAGCGGTCCGACGCCAGGCCTGGACGATCAAACATTTCGCCGTTCGCATCAGGGCCGTCTTTGACCGTATAGGTCGCCGCAAGTGCCTTCACCTGGGCCTCGGTGAAAACACCACCTTCTGAAAGGTTGCGGAACGAGATCAATCGCATGGAATGACAGTTCGCACAGACTTCCTTGTAAACCTTGAAGCCGCGCTGCAATTGCGCCCGGTCAAATGTTCCAAAAGCCCCGTCGAAAGACAAACTGATATCTTTTGCGGTTTTCTGACTTTCAGCAGCCAACACCACCCCGGAAAAAAGCCACGTGGTCAAGGCCGCAACCGCGATTGCTTTGAGTTTTTTCATCGAAATTATCTCCGCAATCATTCAGCCGGCTGCAAGCCATGCGTTTTGTTCTTGGCCAACACCGAGTCGGCAATCGAGGCCGGCAGTGGTTTTGGATTTTCCAGCAAGCCCAGCAGCGGCAGGATCACCAGGAAGTGGATGAAGTAGTAAGCTGTAAGAATGCGGCCCCATATCAGGTAGGCCCCTTCGGCCGGCTTTGACCCGATGTAACCCAAGGCCACACAGGCAATGGCAAACACCAGGAAAAAGCCTTTGAAAATCGGCCGGTAGTTGCCCGAGCGAACCCGCGAGGTGTCAAGCCACGGCAATACAAACAGGATCAAAATCGAACCGAACATGGCAATCACACCGCCCAGCTTGTCAGGGATCGAGCGCAGGATTGCGTAAAAAGGCAAATAATACCATTCCGGCACAATATGGGTGGGGGTCACCAGCGGGTTGGCAGGCTCATAATTGATGGCATGGCCCAAATAGTCCGGCCGGAAGAATACCCAGAATGCGAAGAACAGGAAGAACACGACAATCACAAAACCGTCCTTCAAGGTATAATAGGGGTGGAACGGCACAGTGTCCTGTCCGCTCTTCACCGACACACCCGTCGGGTTGTTGTTGCCGGGCACATGCAGTGCCCAGATGTGCAGGCCAACAACACCAGCCAGCACGAAGGGCAGCAGGTAATGCAGTGAGAAGAAGCGGTTCAGCGTCGGGTTATCGACAGAATAACCTCCCCACAGCCAGGTTGTGACGGAGTCACCGACAAACGGGATGGCCGAAAACAGGCTGGTAATCACCTTGGCGCCCCAGAAACTCATCTGGCCCCACGGCAACACATAGCCCATAAACGCCGTCGCCATCATGACCAGATAAATGATCACGCCAATCATCCACAACACTTCACGCGGTGCCTTGTAGGAGCCGTAATACATGCCGCGGAACATGTGAATGTAGACGGCAATGAAAAACATGGACGAACCGACTTCATGAATTTTCTGGATCATCCAGCCGTAATTCACGTTGCGGATGATGGCTTCCTTTGAATCAAAAGCCATGTCCACATGCGGGGTGTAGTGCATCGCCAGGGTGATACCGGTGATGATTTGCACCACCAGCATAACCGTGAGAATGCCACCAAAGGTCCAGAAGTAGTTCAGGTTCTTTGGCGTTGGAAAATCAAGCACTGATTCCTTGACCAGTGCATAGATCGGCAGACGCTCATGCATCCATTTTCCGAAGGCGCTTGTGGGAACGTAGGTAGAGGGTCCACTCATGGTGTTTTTCCTGCTCAGCCGATCTGGATTTTTGTGTCGGTGAGAAATTTGTAAGGTGGCACCGGCAAGTTTTCTGGTGCCGGACCTTTGCGAATACGGCCTGCCGTATCATAGTGCGAGCCGTGGCACGGGCAGAACCAGCCACCGATTTTCAGGTTGCCTTCAACCACAGCAAACTCCTTGGCGGAGTTATCTCCCTGCGGCACACAGCCAAGATGCGTGCACACACCCATCATGATCAGGAATGCTTCGTGGTCCTTGACTGTGCGGTTTTCGTCCGTTGCCGGGTCGCTGTCCTTGACCAGCCCGCTGCGGGCAATTGGATCTTTAAGATCTGCCATGGCCACAGCCTTGGCTGCTTCGATTTCCTTGGCTGTGCGATTGCGCACGATGACAGGGTTGCCGCGCCACTTGATGGTGACTTCCTGACCTTCGGCCACAGGAGCCAGATCAAATTCAATCGACGCCAGCGCTTTTACCGAAGCATCAGGGTTCATCTGGTTGATCAGCGGCCAGACTGCCAGTGCAGCACCAACTGCACCAACAGCGCCAGTGGCAATAAACAGAAAGTCGCGCTTCGACTCATCTACATGGTCAGCTGTTGACACGTGCGGTTTTCCTCGTCTGTACAGGCAAGCTGGGGACCACCTGTTGTCAGGGGGTCCCATCAAATTTCCGCCGTATTTGACACCGGGCTTATGACTTGTCCAGCCATAGGATGTCGCAGATCAACAGCTATTGCCTATAGTGTCCCAGACCCGCTAACTCCTGTGTGTAAATGCTCGAAATCGCCTTGTTTCAACCGGATATCGCAGCCAACGCCGGAACCATTGCCAGGCTCTGCGCCTGCATGGGGCTGAAACTCACGATCATCGAGCCTGCGGGATTCGCCTGGGATGATGCAAAGCTGCGCCGCGCCGGGATGGATTATCTTGATTTGGCGAGCATTCGCCGTTCAGCGTCGTGGCAGCAGTTTCAGATCGAGTCGGAAGGACGGCGTTTGTTGCTGCTCACCACAAAGGCCGCTTTGCCCTATACGGAGTTTGCATTCCAATGTGACGATATTTTACTGCTTGGCCGTGAATCCGCGGGCGTTCCAGACGACGTTCACAGCAGGGCCAACGCCCGGTTGACAATCCCCATGCGACCGGGAACCCGCTCACTCAACGTCGCTTTGGCCTGTGCGATGGTGACAGGCGAGGCGCTGAGGCAAACGGCCAAGCTGGTTTAGTATGCCTTACCTGCTCAACCGCAGGGCAACCAGATTTTGGCCGATTTCCTCAAACACCTTTGCCAATTCTGCGGCATTGTCGGCGCTGTAGGCCTTGGATGGATTGGACGCGCAATTCGACGGCAGTGATTTCGCTCCGGCATCGGTGACCATGAATGACACTGTGTAGTCCTCTATCTTGTCGCGCTTTATATTCCCACAAAGTGTTGCGGTTTTGGCATCACCCCTGGCCCAGTCGGCGGCCCCTGCACTCCAGTGGTTTGGCGCGTAGGTCGCCAGGGTATTCCGGCCATCTGTCATCAACACGAGGGCCTTGGTGCCTCCCATGCTTTCAATTTCCGTCGAGGTTTTTGCTTTGTCGAGGGGTGCATTATCCACATCCAGCCAGGACGCATTGCGCCGTTCCGCTTTGACGCCGCACCTTCCAATCCCTATAGATTTGCAAAACACCATATTCTGGCTGGGAAACAATGCTTGAACTTGAAAAACAAAAATTCTCCGCCGAAGCCTGGTTCCAGTCTTTGCAAGGCAAGATCATAAACGATCTGGAAACGATAGAGGCAGAAAACGGTTCTGACGCCCGCTTCGTGCGCACACCCTGGACGCGTGGAGACCATGAGGGCGGCGGCACCATGGCGCTGCTGCATGGCAAGGTGTTTGAAAAAGCCGGAGTGCATTGCTCGACTGTTTTCGGCGAATTCTCACCCGAATTCCGTAAGCAGATGCCGGGTGCCGATGTGGACCCGCGCTTCTGGGCCTCAGGGATTTCGCTGATCATTCATCCCTGGTCGCCAGAAGTCCCGGCTGTGCACATGAACACGCGGTTTGTGGTGACCACGAAAGCCTGGTTCGGCGGCGGCGCTGACTTGACACCTGTGTTGATGAAACGCCGGACGCAGGACGATCCCGACAGTGTTGAATTTCATGCAACAATGCAAACCGCCTGCGATGCCCACAAGGTCGCCGACTACGACCGCTATAAAAAATGGTGCGAAGACTATTTCTATCTGCCCCATCGCAAGGAGCAACGTGGCGTTGGCGGAATTTTTTACGACAATTTGAGTTCTGGCGACTGGAATGCCGATTTCGCTTTCACCAAAGACGTGGGCGAGGCGTGGCGCAAAACCTATCCCGCGCTCGCGCGCCGCAACTTGTCTTTGGCTTACTCAGAAGCCGATCGCGAAGAACAATTGATCCGCCGTGGCCGCTATGTGGAGTTCAATTTGCTCTATGATCGCGGCACAATTTTCGGACTGAAAACCGGAGGCAATGTGGACTCAATTCTCTCGTCCATGCCCCCCCTCGTCAAATGGCCTTAACGGAAAAACCTCATGGACCTGCGCAACGGCTTCGACATCAAACGCTATATCCGCACCATTCCGGATTATCCCAAACCCGGCATCCTGTTTCGCGACATCACCACGCTGCTGTCCAACATGCACGGCTTTCGCGCCGCTGTGGACGAACTGGCATGGCCCTTCCTGAAAGGCGAAATTGATTACGTCGCCGGCATCGAAGCACGGGGTTTTATTCTGGGTGGTGCAGTGGCGCATAATCTCGGACGCGGCTTCATTCCCATCCGCAAAAAAGGCAAACTCCCCGCCCGCGTCATTGGTCAGGAATATGCGCTGGAATATGGCGTAGACACAATCGAAATCCATGCCGACGCGATAACCAAAGGCGACCGGATATTATTGATTGATGATTTGATCGCCACGGGTGGCACCGCCGGAGCAGCCATCGACCTCATCCGCAAATCCGGCGGTGAAGTGGTGGCAGCGGCGTTTGTGATTGACCTGCCGGACCTGGGTGGAGCGGCGAAACTGAAGGCCAAGGGTGTCAAGGTGCATACCTTGGTGGAGTTCGAGGGGGACTGAAGGCCCCCATCGCCCTTCGGGCACTTCCTCAACAAGTTGGGGAAGGACTTGTGGATAGTCCTCCTTCTATGACGTCGAGGGAGGTGGTTGCACCAGGTCTTCCCCAACTTGTTGGGGAAGTGCCCGAAGGGCGATGGGGGCCTTTCTCTGAAACTTGTTCTCCGCTGCCTGCAACGCCATCAAAATTCCATCCAACACGCCATCGAGATTCTCATAAACATCGTTGTTCCCAACTCGATAGATCCGAAAACCTTGAGACGTCAAAAATGCTGTGCGTTTTTCATCATATGAAACTTCTTGAGCCTCCCCATGTGTAGCCCCATCTACCTCCACAACAAGCGCCTTTTCCCGACATACAAAATCAACAATAAAAGGCCCGACCGCAAATTGCCGATTGAACCGATACCCGTCAAGCCCACGCCGACGTAGTTGCGACCAGAGTTTCAATTCCGCTGATGTTTGGTTGGCTCTCAAATTTCGTGCAAATTTCAATTGTCTGATTTTTTCCATGTCGACCTCCTGAAACAAAGACGAAACAGAAACGCGAATCCGTCGCGATGAGCGGAAATAAACTTCAAGAAAGGCCCCCATCGCCCTTCGGGCAC
>JAYUVC010000091.1:0-2866 GCA_043754325.1 Hyphomicrobiales bacterium | reverse complement strand
GAACAACAACGGCAAAAATCCAAAAGACGGCGGCGAACCCGTGGGTGCCCAATGGGTGCCAAACAGGAACGAGAACACATTGATTTCGCGGAAGAAGATCAGAGATTCAAATACCACTGATGCAAAAATGCCGACGGTGGTGAAAATGGCAGCAATCGATGAAGCCACCAGCAACGCCATGACAATGGATTCAAAGGCCGGACGGGCACGGAAGGTGGGTGCAATTTTTGCGACAGGTATAACGGCGGCGAGCAATGCTACCGTCGCAGAACCCAACGCCAACAGTACTGATGATTCAGGTGTGAGCTGTTTGAGAATGATCAAAGCCGCGAGGCCAGCAAGCAGCGCCACAAGCGCTGCAAGCATGCCATGGTAGCCGGGAAGCGAATGGAAATAGGTAACAGCCGAAGAACGCAACGTGGTCGCGCGCTGCATGGAGAAGAAGTAGGCCAAGAGACTGGCAAGAATGACTGCGAGTAAAGACAGGTACATCAGATCACATCACCAGAGGTTTGTTCCAAGGGTTCCCTCTCCGTCTTGCGACTGCGTCGCAATCCACCTGTCCCGCAAGCGGGCGAGGAAAATAGATTCTTCTCCTCGCCCGATTGTGGGAGAGGTGGATCGCGCCTTGGCGCGAGACGGAGAGGGAACCGCTTGTACATATTTTCAGTTCCTACAAAAATGACAATGCGGGAGAGGACCTGTACATCCGAGGACCCTCTCCCGCCATCAAAATCACTTCAGGCCATCAGCCGAAATCACTTTGAGATCTGTTGCAACGGCGCGAACTTTTTCAAGTTCAGCAGCCGGAAGAGTCACGAGGCCCTTGGCGCCAAGGTAGCCATCTTCGCCCAGTGCCTTTTCAGACACGTATTCAGCGATAAATTCCTTCATTCCGGGAATGACACCCACATGCTGCTTTTTGGCATAAATGAAGAGCGGACGCGCAACCTTGTAGGAACCGTCGGCGATGTCCTCATAGGTTGGCACTTTGCCTTCAACTTCAATGCCCTTTACAGTCTTTGCGTTTTCTTCAAGGAAGGAGAAACCGAAAATGCCGATGGCATCAGAATTGGCCTGCAGCTTCTGGACGATGAGGTTGTCGTTCTCGCCTGCTTCCACATAGGCACCATCTTCACGAACAGCCTTCCAGATTTTTTCAAAGGCCTTGGCGTCGGCTTTCTTCAGGGCGGCGAGGCTTTCGAATTTTTCTGCGCCCTTTTCGAGCACGAGTTCAGCAAAGCTGTCACGGGTACCGGAGGTGGGTGGTGGTCCCAGCACTTCGATCTTGGTGGCGGGCAATGATGGGTCGATATCGCTCCACATCTTGTTCGGATTGGCAATCAACTTGCCATCCTTGTCCGGAATTTCCTTGGCGAGGGCCTGGAAAATCTGCTGCTTGGTGAGAGCGAAATCCTTGGCGTCCTTGGCATGGGCCAGTGTGAGGCCGTCAAAGCCGACCTTGATTTCAACGATTTCTGTCACGCCATTCTTGGCGCAATCTTCAAACTCGGCCTTCTTCATGGGGCGCGAAGCGTTGACGAAATCCGGGGTGTCTTCACCAACGCCCGAGCAGAACAGCTTGACGCCGCCGCCGGTGCCGGTGGCTTCAACAACCGGGGTCTTGCTTCCGGTTTTGCCGAAAGCTTCAGCAACGGTTGTCGTGAAGGGATAAACAGTGGAAGAACCAACGATGCGGATCTGGTCACGGGCCGCAAAAGCTGGCGAGGCAACCAGGGCCAGAAGGCTGGCAGTCATAAGAATGCGTTTCATTATGTGTGTCTCCATATTGACGACTGTTGCAGTCTCTAGGGCTGCTTGTTGTCCCTTATGCGACAGATAAACTACAAGATCATGACAGTTCAAGTTGTTGAATTAAATGCATTTAATGCAATGGTATCAAAATCGAGAAGCGACTGCCCTGACCCGGAACAGACTCTATCAACAGTTTGCCGCGATGACGGTTCAGAATGTGTTTGCAGATGGCCAAGCCAAGTCCTGTACCGCCGCGCGTGCGACTGTCCTTGGCGCTCACACGGTAAAAACGTTCCGTGAGGCGCGGCACGTGATGGGCGGCAATGCCAGCCCCGTTGTCTTCCACCTGGAGATAAGCGTCCCTGCCCCGCACTTCACCGAAAATGTGGACGCGCTTGCCTTCTCCTGCATATTTCAGGGCATTTTCCACAAGGTTGTGCACCACTTGAGTGAGCTGGTTGCTGTCGCCTGTCACAATCAGCCCGTTTGGCACGTCAACACTCAACTGGCACCTGCTGCTGTTGGCCATGGGCTGCAACAGCGATTGAACCTGCTTGGCAATGGATGTCAGGTCGCATTGGCTTTCAGGAGCCACGTGCTCATCCAGTTCAATGCGGCTCAGCGACAACAGGTCATCAATCAGCCGCGACATGCGGTCAGCCTGGGCTTTCATGACGGTGAGGAATTCGGCCCGGGCCTTTTCGTCTGACTTGGCAGCGCCCTGCATGGTTTCGATGAAGCCCGACAATGTTGTGAGCGGTGTGCGCAATTCATGGCTGGCGTTGGCCACAAAGTCTGAGCGCATGCGTTCGACATTTTCCTCGCGCGTCACGTCCTGACAGGTTGCGATCAAAAGTCGTTTGCCGTTTTCTGCCGTTCCAAGGATGGCAAAATGCACATCTACAATCTGTTGTGTATGGCCCCGCGATATACTGCGGGCCGTGAGAGTTTCCGACGTCTCGTTGACACGCTCAAAAGCTTCCAGAACATCAGGTGAGCGGATGACCATGCTGAGCGGACGGGACTTCAGCGGACCACCGAACAGCTTTTCAGCCAAAGTGTTGGACGCCAGTACTTCCCCCCCCTCATTTAAAACGAAGGTGGCAAACGG
>JAYUVC010000090.1:0-2705 GCA_043754325.1 Hyphomicrobiales bacterium | reverse complement strand
TGCCTTCGACTGTCTGGGTGACAGCTCCGGCGGTGACGCAGACGTTGGGGTTGCGCTGGCAAAAGCCGCGCATATCGGCCATGGTTTCGGCGGCTGCTGCCACATAGGCAAATGTGCCGGGGCTGGCTGCTTGTGTGCCTGCCTGATCCGGTGGTGGTGACGGCATGAAAGCAATGGCTGCACCCACGACGATCAATGTTCTCAGCATCCCCATGGTGTCACCTTGTGGTGTTTCCTGTTGTTATGCCTGGGTTATAGCATAGCAACATTGGCACGCAGTGAAACGTGGCGCCCTAATCTGATTGAAGTTAGAAAGCATTTGTTAAGCATAAGTTTCCACTTGGAAAGGCGACGTTAACCAGCAGCACTGCACAGTGGGGCCAGTCGAGTTGAGTATGGGTTTGGGTCTTGCGTAAACGAAAGAAAGCAACAGTCGTTGTGGATGAGCCGCGGCCATCCAAGCCCATCGCCGTTGTATTGTCGGCGGCGGCGTTTGCGGGCACCTGTGCGATTGTGTTCAATACATTTTTCAATCAGGGCACCGTTGGCGTGAATGCTGTTGCCGTGGCGCGAAGCGACGGGACCACGCGTGTTACCGTTGATGGCGGGCAAAAAGCCTCGCGCACCATTACGTTGAAGTATGATGCGTTGGTGGAAGATGTGCAGCGCGAATTATTGGCGACCGGGCATTTTGAAGGATTGGTGGACGGTGTCACGGGCCCCCGCACGAAGGTTGCGATCGAAAACTATCAGCGTGAAAACAAGCTTGATGTGACGGGTGATATTTCCAAGTCCTTGCTCGAGCATATCCAATATACGCGGAAACTGAATCAGGCGGCGGAATTTACGGGGTCGGTGACGGCGGAGCAGCCACTGGCGCTTCTTGTGGTGAAACCGCTGGTGCAGGCAACATTAGTGCCGAAGAAAGTTGTTTCAAAACCGATAGCAGTTTCTGCCGGCGACAATGCGATTTCAAAGTTGCAGGTGCGATTGGCAACGTTGGGCTATGATCCCGGCAGCCGTTCGGGGCAGCTTGATGAGGGAACACGTTCTGCCATCCTGATTTTCGAAATGGACCATGGCCTGCCGATGCAGGGCAAGATTTCGAAGGCGCTGTTGTCGGCGCTGAAAACAGTTGAAACGGTGAAGAAGCCTTAAGTCATGTCCACTCGCCTGAAAACCGAGCTTTGGGTTCAGGCATTCCTGCGGCGATGCCAAGGGGAGGGCAAATTTGGTGCTGTGCTGCACCGGGGCCATGCAGATGCGGGAGCCTTGATGGTGGTGATCAATCATCTGGATGGCACACATAGCCTGCTGGGGCCGCCGCCTGGACCTGCCTATGATGATGAAGGTACGCGGCTTTTCGAGAAACGCACGGCCGCACCCTTGGCCTGGCCTGAGGTCAATGAGAAGATCCAACGCGCCCGCAGCTTTGACCACGACCTTTGGGTAATCGAAGTTGAAGATAAATCGGGATTTGTGGGATTGATCACGGAACTCCCGTGAGCTTTATGCAATTGTTAACCATAACTGGTTTTGATCAGGACAACTGAATTTGAGTCAACACGGGTTACAGGAAACACATCATGGCTGCCATTCTGCAGTTTCAACAACGCAGCACAACTGAAAAGCCAGTATTCGAACCCGGCCACACCGCCACGATTTTGATATATAATGGTGTGCGGGTGGAACGGATTGATTTTGAAGCGCTCAGGAAGACGTCGCGGAGTGCGATGGACGGGCCGACGCGGATTGCGAATTGAGAAAGCTGGGCTGCGTTTTCCCCGGACACTCGTGCGCGTTGGCGGGAATGACGGTCGTTGGTATTACTCCTCCACCCGTGCGCACTTGCTCTGCCTGATCACATCCGCAGCTTCCTTGCGCAGCAGCGGATCAGCGACTGCCAGCCAGAGCACGGCGAGGCCCTGGTCTTCTTTTACGGCGATGCGCCAGCCGATGTCGTCGCCGGTCACGTCAACCGCGTCATCGTTGTTGCCAAAAATTTGTGATATCAAGCCTTGGTCGCGCGCGAGTTCGACGGTGAAATTGTTGGTGTCGGCCTGGGTGTCGTTGATGGCGTAAACCTGTTCGCCCTGAATTGTATAAACCGCGAAGGACCAGAAGCCCTCAGGCAATTGCGCCGTGATTTTGACGGGGCCGTTGCCGACGTTGAATTTGCAGACGCCAACAATATGTTCGGTCGTTGCGAAGGGCACCAGTTTCACCTGCGCAGCCGGATCAAGTACTGTGAACGTGTTGGAGTGTGCAGTGCCCAATGCCACGTCGATTGCCGAACTGAAGGAACGGCTTGGCACGAACAGCACGTAACTGACGTGAGCGATGAGAGCCAGCAAGGTGGCGGTGATCAACCAGAAAAACTGACGGCGCATGCTTCAACACCACAACCGTTTGACATGGGGCAGGGGGGGTATGGCTCCTGCAACATCATCAGCGACACCCAGCAACACCAGTTGTAATTCATAAGCTCCGGGTGGCGGCACCAGCCAGTTGCCAGGCACGGGCGATGTCGAAAGTGACACGGAGGTTTCGCCTGATGTTTCGCGGACGGCTTGTGATGCGTCAAGCGATGTGCGGGCGTTTCCTGCCGAGGCGCTGACGAACCACCAGCGGGCCACTGGAAAAGCGCCCTCCATGGTGACCAGACAATCGGCACGCAGACTGTTGCCTTCGTCGTCATCACTGCG
>JAYUVC010000089.1:0-13234 GCA_043754325.1 Hyphomicrobiales bacterium | reverse complement strand
GTCCCCTCCCCCTTGTGGCAGGGCTATCGCATATGGTGGGAAAGGGACCTCATCAGCCCTTCGGGCTGCTTCTCCAGAGGAGAAGCAACTTGCCGTTGGATCTCCCTAAAGGCCTGATATTGCGGGATATCTCTAATCCAGTCGCTTCTCCTCTGGAGAAGCTGCCCGAAGGGCTGATGAGGTCCCTTTCCCACCATATGCGATAGCCCTGCCACAAGGGGGAGGGGACTTGTATCGAGACATGACTGACAGGTGTTGATCATCGTTGTGTATACGGCGGGTGATGAAGGTGCTTCGGGCTCAGCGTGAAAATTTCGCAGCCCGTTTCAGTAATTCCGATTGAATGTTCAAATTGTGCCGACAAAAGACGGTCCCGCGTTACCGCCGTCCAGCCATCGGACAGGACTTTCACATGTGGCTTGCCGAGGTTGATCATGGGTTCAATCGTGAAAAACATGCCGGGCTTCAACACAGCACCTTCGCCGGGTTTGCCATAATGCAATACGTTGGGATGGTCGTGAAAGATCTGTCCCAATCCGTGGCCGCAGAAATCCCGGACGACCGTGCAGCGTTCCCGTTCTGCGAATGACTGGATGGCGTGGCCAATGTCGCCCAGCGTGTTGCCGGGTCTGGCGGCGGCAATGCCGCGCATCAGGCATTCGTAAGTGATTTCAACCAGGCGTTCGGCCTTGCGGGACACATTGCCGATGTTGGCCATGCGCGAGGTGTCACCATACCAGCCATCCAAAATCAGCGTCACGTCGATGTTGACGATGTCGCCATCGAGCAACGGTTTGTCATTGGGCATGCCGTGACAGACGACGTGGTTGATGGACGTGCAGATGGCGTGTTTGTAGCCGCGGTAGTTCACAGTGGCGGGAATGGCATTGTTGTCGCTGGCAAATTCCACGCAGAGGCGATCAAGCCGCGCCGTGGTCACACCGGGTTGTGCGGCTTCCACCAGTACGTCCAGACATTCCGCCGCGAGTTTTCCGGCGCGGTGCATGATTGCAAAATCCTCCTTTTTGTAAAGGCGGATGCGCGGGTTTTTTTCACTGACGTCGAGGTCGTTCATATCAAATCCAGATTGGGTACGGTCAGATATATTTGGCAGGTCATAGCGGTGGCTTCAAGCCTTGTGAGATGATGATGGACAATCTGAATTGAAACAGCAATGTGTGTTGCATCATGACAAATTCCCCCACTGCCGCCGTGTTGCTGATTGGCGATGAAGTGCTTTCAGGCCGCACCAAGGACAAGAACCTGGGCTTTATCGCTGACTATCTCACGGCGCTCGGCATTGATCTCAAAGAAGCGCGGGTGGTGGCTGATGACGAGGCCGATATTGTTGCTGCGGTCAATGCCTTGCGGGCGCGTTACACTTACGTGTTCACCACAGGCGGCATTGGCCCGACGCATGATGACATTACATCCGACTGCATTGCAAAGGCGTTCGGCGTGGATATATCGCATCACCCCGAGGCTGTTGATATTCTGCTCAAGCACTTTGCCGAACTGGACCGTGAACCGAACGAAGCCCGCATGCGCATGGCCAGAATTCCACATGGCGCTTCGTTGATTTACAACAGAGTCAGCAAAGCGCCAGGGTTTCGCATCGACAATGTGTTCGTCATGGCAGGTGTGCCGAAAGTCATGAATGCGATGATGGATGCATTGGCACCTCAATTGTCTGGCGGTGTTGTGGTGAAGAGCCGCACCGTGCGCTTTGAGGGCGGTGAGGGCGATATCGCCAAGCCGCTGAAACAGGTTCAGGACAAGTGGCCGATGTTGTCAGTGGGATCATATCCGTTTGAGAGCGGGCGCGGATTCAGCACAAATCTGGTGCTGCGCGGTCGTGATGATGTGGCACTGGGCGAGGCGGTTGCGGCTGTGAAAATGGCGGCGGAGGAATTGGTGAAGGCGGGGAAGGCGAGGGGCTGGGCGGAAGATTGAAAACCTTTCTCCCTCGGCTCTTGCCGGGGGAGTACGCCAAAGGCGGGAGGGGGTGGTTGACACCTGTTCCAGCCCCACCACCCCATCCCCGCTTCGCGGTACTTCCCCAGCTTCGCTGAGGAAGGGCAGGTCGATCAGGCCGCCAATGCTCTTCTCACCTTCTCTGTCAAATCATTGCGCGTGAATGGCTTGTTCACCAGCTCGATTGAATCCGGCAGGTCTTGCATCAATCGCACTGAGCCCGGTGCATAGCCAGACATGAACAGCACTTTCAGTTTCGGCCTGATCTTCAGGGCCTTGGCCGCCAGTTCCGGTCCGTTCATGCCGCCTGCCATGATGACGTCGGACAGGACCAGATTGATATCGCGGCGCTCTTCGATGACTTTCAGGCCGTCGGGGCCATTGATGGCGGTCAGGACTTCAAAGCCCATTTCCTCAATCATGGCGGCAGCGACATCGCGCACACTGTCGTTGTCCTCAACCACCAGAATGGTGGGTCGGGATTTTGGTGTGAGGGCACTGCCGTAGTTGGGTTGCTGGCCGTCTGTGGCGACGCCCAGTTCCTGGCGGATCTGGTTTTGCAGGGCCAGTGTGCTTATTTCGGACGGCAATTCGACCAAGCGCGATTTCAAACGCGGTATGTAAAGCTTCACCGAAGTGCCGTGGCCAACTTCGGAATAGATTTTCACATGCCCGCCGGATTGTTTGACGAAGCCATAGATCATCGACAGGCCGAGGCCCGAGCCTTTTTCTGGGCCTTTGGTGGTGAAAAAGGGCTGGAAGACTTTTTCGATGTTTTCGGGTGCAATTCCTGCCCCCGTGTCAGTGACCGTGATCTCCACATAATCACCGGGGTGCACGTCCTCATGGTCCATGCAATATTCGGCCGAGAGCGAACGGTTGGCGGTTTCAACAATGAGAACGCCACCCTTTGGTGCCATGGCATCGCGGGCGTTGATGGCCAAATTGAGGATTGCAGTTTCCAGCATGGTCTTGTCGGCCTTGATCGGCCAGACATCGGCACCCGGCATGATTTTCAGCGACACGATGGCTGTCAGGGCCTGGGCCAACATGTCTTCCATGGCAAAGACCAGATCATTGACCGTAAGTTCCTTGTTCTGCAAGGTTTGCTGGCGCGAGAAGGCGAGCATGCGCTTGGTGAGGTCGGAGCCTTTTTCGGCAGCTTCGGTCGCGGCGCGGATACGTTTGGTGGCGCGTTCATCGTGCTTCACCAGATTCTCGACGAGTTGCAGATTGCCCATCACCACCATCAGCAAATTGTTGAAGTCGTGGGCGATGCCGCCGGTGAGTTGACCCACGGCTTCCATCTTTTGTGCCTGCTGATATTTGCGCTCCAGCGCCTTGCGCTCGGTGATGCTTTGGCAGCAGCCGAAAACACTTTCAACCTGGCCTTTGGATCTGAGTTCAGGCTCCATCGATACTTCAAACCAAGTCAATTCGCCGGATGGCAGTTTGACCGTGATTTCAAGATTCTTGATGTGTTGGCCCAGTTTTGCCAGCTCCAGCGCTTCGCTGAAACGCTCCTTGTCGCTGGGTTCAATCAGTTCGATAAAGCTTTTCAGCGTGGGGTGGACCATGGCGTCCGCCATGCCAATGAGGTCTGCCATTTCGGAAGTGAGGCGGGACACATTGCTGTCCACACGCAGCGAGAACGATCCGATTTTCGCAACCGACTGTGTGCGCTTCAGATTGCGTTCGGAAGCCTTCAGGCGTTCGAGCGAAACCATTTGCGCGTCGATGTTGCGGCAGAGGCCCACACTTTTAACCGGACGCCCGGACTTCGTATCTCGGATGATGCCGGCAATGGCTTCGATCCACTCGTATTTCCCAGCAGTGGTTTTGACCCGGTAGCGAGTCTGGAACACGTCTTGACCGAAGGGTGCTTTGCGGATTTTGTTTTCAAGTGCCTGATCTGCATCTTCCGGGTGAAGCAGCTGGTTGAAGTTATGATAGTTGAGCGTTGAACCATCAACTCTCTGGCCAAATACCTCCAGCATTTCGGGAGAGTTGAAGGTTTCATCCGTGTCGTAATTATAGTCCCACAGGGCATAGCCACCAGAGCGCAGTGCAAGGCTCAAGCGGCGCTCGCTTTCCTCCATTGCGGTGGATTGTTCAGCAGTCATATGCTGGCTGATCAGCAAATAAAGGTTGCCGCCAACACCTTCGAGTTTTTGTGACTTGAAGCGGGACACCATGGCCTTGCCGAGGGGCGGCGTGTAGCACACTTCAATGTTGGCAGTTACATCGGGCGAGGCGTTCGGTTCGGTTTGCCGTGCCGACAGCAGGCCGACGCCGAATTTCAATACTGGCTTTCCCAGAATGTCCTTGCGGGAGGCTCCCCAACGGTTCAGCACGGCATCGGTGGCATCCATCAATACGGCCTCAGGCATGGACACCACGAGGGCTTCCGTATTGGCAAGGTTCAGGGCGGAGATGAGTTGTTCGATCATGGGCTTTCGCGCTGTGTCATAAAAGTCCAACACTATGTGGAAAATGGTTATCCAAGTGTTGCACGAGGGGTCTGCTTTGGGCGACAACGCGGAATAATTGTTTCGAACCGGCAAATGAGAAGGGAAATGTTTGATGGATGAGAAATGGCAGAAGAGTTTTCCCGTGTCGTGGGACCAGTTTCACCGGGATGCGCGGGCATTGGCCTGGCGTTTGAGTTCCGCAGGGCCGTTTCATGCAGTTGTGGGAATTACACGCGGCGGATTGGTGCCAGCGGCAATTGTGGCGCGGGAACTCGGCATCAGGGTCGTAGAAACCGTATCAGTCGCATCCTATGATTATGACAGGCAGGGCGAAATTGCCGTGTTGAAGCCGGTGGCACAAAGCTTCATTGAAAACGACAAGGGGCAAGGCGTGTTGATTGTCGACGACTTGGTGGATACCGGAGCCACAGCCCGCATTGTCCGTGAAATGTTGCCGAAAGCCCATTTTGCTGCGGTCTATGCAAAGCCTTCTGGACGGCCGATGGTTGATACTTTTGTGACGGAGGTCAGTCAGGACACGTGGATTTACTTGCCGTGGGACATGGATTTGCAGTTTGCAAAACCGATTGGCGAAAAGGCCAAGGGTTGAGTGAGCGTAGTCATTTTTGATTGAGGCAGATGGGGACTGCTTGCTCTTTCTTGCAAGCTGTCCCCGAGTTCAAAATCAGGGACAGTTTGCAATAGAGCAAACAGTCCCTTTCCTGCGATCCAGCCAACCGCAAATGTTCATGCTCCAAACTTCAAGTCCCGAAATCGCCCACCCGATCTGCCATCTTTCGGAGATAGTTTGCGCAGTCGGGATGGCGCAGTGCAATTTCGTCGAGCAGTTGGCGGATGGAGGCCATTGCACGGGGCTTTGGGTTTTCTGCCAGTTTGGACGCTAGATGATCATGTTCGTGTTGCAACTCCGTGAATGCAACGGTTTCCCTTTCGATTTCATCGCCAATCAACGCGTGAACAGGTTCGAGTTGGCTTTTGCCTTTCATGGCGGTGTGACCGGCTGTCAAAAAAGCCAGTTTTTCCGTTTCCAAATGCAGTTTGCCCGCAATGAGAATATCGTGCCCGATGGTCTTGCAGGATGATTCAGTGCGGGCTGCGGTGTTTACGGTTTCGCCTAAAACCGAATAGTCAAAGCGTTCGCTCGACCCCATGTTACCCACGCAGGCCTTGCCGCTGGCAAGACCGATGCGAACCGAAATGGGCGAAATGTCGCGTTCCCTCAGCAAAGCCGAAACGGATGGCGTTTCATTATACATCGCAACAGCCTTGCGAATGCCCAAGGCGGCTTTTGCCGCGTGGTATTGATGGTTCGCAACGGGCACAGGCGCATTCCAGAAGGCCATGATGGCGTCGCCGATGAATTTGTCGATGGTGCCCTCGTGCTCGAGAATGGATTTAGAGCAGGCATTCCAAAGCCCGTTGATGGTTTGCACCAGTTCCTCAGGCGAGAGTTTTTCGCTGAGCGGCGTGAAGTTCGCAATGTCAGCAAACATCACCGTCACATCGCGCACCTCACCCCCAAGTTTGAGGTTTTGCGGATTGCGCTCGATGTCGTCCAGAACAGAAGATGCCACATAGTGGCCGAACATGCGGCGCATGGTACGGCCATCGCGGTCGGTGATGACGAGGCGGTATGTGGCACTGGCGAGAGACACGAGTGTGAGGGCAATGATCGGGTAGGTCACATCCAGCAACAGGCCTGGAAACCTGAAGGCAAACAGCGTGGCTGCTGTCCAGGCGATGCCGCAGAAAGCGGCCATTGCGAAGGCGGCCCAGGGGCGATAGACAGCACCGACGGTCGCGATGGCCAAACCGCTGAGCAGCACCGCAACATATTCCAGCGCCTCCACCCACTCAGGCCTTGAGAGGAAACGGCCTGACAGCATTTGTTCGGTGGCTTGCGCGTGAATTGAAACACCGGGAACGGTTTCGCCCAAGGCAGTGGTGCGCAAATCAAGCAGGCCCACGGCGGAGGTGCCGATGTAGACGATATTGCCTTCGATGAGCGGACGCACCGCATTCTGCGTTTCAGGCGTCAGCACATCGATGGCTGACACATAGAGATCAACCGGATCGGGGCGGTAGTGCACGTAGAACATGCCGCTTTCGGATGTTGGAATTTCAATGTCGCCAATGCGGATGCTTTCAATGGCGTTTTCTGTTTCGGGTGCCGCGTTGACGATCATTGTGTTGACGCCCTGTGCAACACGCAGTGTTTCAATGGACAGCGATGGTGCAAATCGTGCACCGTCAGTCCACAACAGCGGAATTTGGCGGGCGATACCCTGTTCACCCGCAAGGTCGATATTGAACCCCCCCACACCCGCCGAAGCGCTATCAAAAATCGGCAAATTGGCAGTGATGCGGCCCAGCATTGGTGGCGCCATGATGGCGGGGGCACCGGTTTGGGCAAAACCCGATTTGATGACCAGAGGTGTTGAACCAGATACGCCCGAGGTTGAGGCAAAACCCATGATGACCGGCTTGCCCGCAAGTGATGCAGCGAAAATAGCATCAGAGTCTGGAAGCGTATTGGCGTCCAGGTTTGATGGCAATGTGCCCGTCAAGGACGGATCCTGCATGATGCGACGCGGAGACAATCGGTCAGGTTCGGGAAACACAATATCGAAGGCGACAGCAGCGGCCCCCATGCCGGTGAGCTGATCGACGAGTTTTGCCAGTGTGATGCGTGACCATGGCCACTGACCCAAGGCCTTCAATGAGGCTTCATCAATATCGACAATGCGAACGGGTACCGGCACTTCCAGCTGGCGCGGAAACAGCCTTTGCAGCTGGTCGAAGCCCGATCCACGCAATCCGGCAAACACACCGGGATCAAAAACGCGAAGTGCCAGTATCGCCAGAAGCCAGAGTGTGACCCAGCTGAACTGAACAACACGCTTGCGGAACGAATGCGTCATGCCGCAGAAGTGTGACTATTTGCGACCGCGTGGCGGTGGCGATGAGGGTGTGTTGCCGGAATCGGAACCTGTCCCGCTGCCTTCTTCATCAGGTGGGCCCAGGCGACAGGTGGTCAAATCAAGCCGAAACCGCCGCGACAATTGCGATTGATCTGACAGAAAGGGGAGGTTGTCACGAATGGTCTTGTTTTTTTCCTTGCCCAGCAGGGGACGCGCTGTGGTCAAGGTTGCTTCACCCATCTGGCAGCCTGCTTTCAGGTTAACCGAACCACCTTGCAGACCTGCCAAAACCACCGCACCGTTCAACACCACAGCACCGGTTTTCTTTTTCACCCAATAATCAAAGCCTGTGCCGCGAATGCCAATTGTGGCCTGCAAGGTTCTGATTTTGTAAGCGGATTTGGCACTGCGACCGGTGATGAAACGGTAGGTGCCGCGCAGTGCGCTGATTGATACTTTTTCCGCCTTTGATGCACCGCTGCGCATGACAAATTGATCGAGCAGCAATGTGGAGTCGGGGCCTACGACCAGCCGCGTTCCGTCATCCAGCATGATCTGGGCATTGCCCGTGGAAACATGCACTGAGTCGTCTTCGAAAACCTCACTGCCAGCCGTCAGCTTGCGGTTTCCGGTAGGTCCTTGGGCTGTGGGCTGCCCGACGACGGCCACGACTTCGCCCATCTTTGCTGCAAAAGCCTGAGGCGACGACGACAACGCCATCAGAAAAATACCCGATATGACAACAGAGTTCCGCATCATTGCCTGCACCTTCACGTTCACCCAAGCCCCCGACACCTTCATAGACCAAGCAGGGTGCATTGCAAAATCAATTGCAAGCGCACGGCTTGGCAGTGCGGCAAGAAAAGGCTATGGCCGTCGCCAATGAATGGGGCGGTTCAAACGGTGTTGTTGTTATTGCTGGCGTTGCAAATCAAACACGTGATTTGTGATGGTCCCCTGCAAACGCTGCGCATGGTGAAAGACAAATCGGTTTACGGCAAACCGCTCGGGTTGTTACATGGCGTCGTCCATTCGGCGGGGTCTTTTATGGTGCTATTGCTTTGGGGGATTCCGATGCCGCTGGTCGCCGGACTGGCCTTGCTTGATGGCGTCATCCACTACCATATCGATTTCAGCAAAGAGAATATCGTCAAGCACATGGGCTGGGGCTATGCCGATGCGCCTTATTGGTGGGCCATCATCACTGACCAGACCCTGCACCACATGACGGCACTGCTTCTGGTGTGGCTGGCATTCAAACCCTGATCGCGTCTTCTTCCTCTTTCAGAACCCTGCGGGTATTGGCGCGACGCATTTTCATGGCGAGGTCCCGGCCCAACAATTGATAGATGATGCCATTGAGTTGCGGGTCGGCGGCGGTCACCTTGGCCATGCGCATTTTGGAGAACTTCAACACGCGGGCAGGTTCGTCGATGACAACGGTTGCCGTTGCAGGATTTCCCGTGAGATAAGCAATTTCACCGACAAATGAACCTTTTTCCAGATAGGTCACAAGTGAGCGGTTGACCTCAACGTTGGCGCGGCCGGAGCAGAGAAAATACAACGCGTCGACGGGCGCGTCCTGTCTGGTCAGAACATCGCCGTTCTGGAAATCTTTCCATTCTGCTGCCTTCAGCAATTGCGAGATCTGCGCATCGTCAAGGCCTGCCAGTGCTTCCCTGAGCAGGGGTGCCTCTTTCTCCGGCAATTTAAAGCTCATACGTTCACGGATCAGCCAGAACAGTTGGTAGGCATTGATGATGATGAACAGCACTGTCCAGATGATGCCTGTCATCAGGTTGCCGCCCGAATACATGAAGTATATGATTTCCAGCACCATGCTGATCACAGCCGTGACGCGGAGCCAGAAAATATTGGTCAAAATATAAGACAGCGCCAACATGAAATAGGCGAAATGCCCGAAAATCTGGAGAGGTGAATTGAAATAGTCCATCATGAATCCGCGCTGTCTAATGCCCCGCTGCCAAATCAACCCCAAATCAGCCCTTGTGCTACAGCTTGTCAAGCGAGGCCTCAACCCTCTAAGAGGCGGCTCGAAGCAGGCGGGCGTGGCGTAATGGTAGCCGCAACGGACTTAAAATCCGTTTTTCGCAAGGAAGTGCGGGTTCGAGTCCCGCCGCCCGCACCAGCTGTTTGTGAGTGCGGCTGCTAACAGATGAGGATCAGGAGTAGGCAGCCTCTATTGCTCAATGCAAGGCAGTTGCCGCTTCCGTGTGTGCCAACTTTGATCCCTCTGCCAAGGTAAGTGGCGCTTCTGACCAAAAAGACATTGGTTGATTTATGCAACGCCGTGCAAGTTTTAAACCCTCATAGAGCGAGGGGGGTCCGCATTGGCTCCAATGGGGGACAAATTGCAATCACGTGACGAGTTTTCCATTGGGTCACAAGCGGACCGTTTCTTTTTTTCTGCATGCTACAAACCAATACGCAAGCAAATGGAGTATTTGCAGCAGCACAAACTACCTTCGCTGTCTTCCAAATCGAACACAAAGGTCCCATGGCTGCATTAGTTCGCCAACAGTATTTCACCCATTGCCGTAGCGCCCCGTGGCCACAAGTTCCTTCAAAGCCTTAATGGCTTTCTGTACAATGATGCTTGACCGCCTTTTGATATGGATGGCGAAGTACACGGGTTGCTCTATGGTTGGCGCATCGGAAACCATATCAGCGGCGCCCACTGCCTTTATGGCGGCAACCGCGTGTTCGGGCACATAGGCCGATCCTCCATTTCGCTTCAGGTGGCTGATCGCAAGTAGATCCAGGCCGACAGAAAGGCGTGGACGGGAAAGATCAGGCAGCAGTTCGGAATGGGACTTTTCCAAAGATGGCGTATATCCGGCGCGGACATAGGTCGACAAATCTATGTCTCGCAGCTTGATTGCCTTGCTGGATACAAGAACAAAACGCTGCTTCATTAAAAGTTCAAACTGGATCTCCGGCAAAAATCGCGGGGCATAAATGACACCGATATCAAGATTGCCGAACAGAATGTCATTTATTATTTGCGGGGAGTAGTCTGCCTCCACGTGCAGGGCAACGCGCGGCATGTCGCGCAATACACGGTCCATCCAATCTGGCAACAGCGTGTCCGCCAGGCTGACAGTTGACGCTATCCGGAGGGAGCCTTCGTGCCGGTCCAATGAACCCAGTTCTTGACGCGCCAGCCCCCAAGATGCCTTGATCGCACGTGCATGTTCTTCAAAGCGCCGTCCCGCCGTCGTGGGGCTGGCACCATTTCTTCCCCGCACAAACAGTCTTGAGCCCAATGTGACTTCCAGCGTTTTGACGCGGCTGCTCACCGTCGATTGCGTAACACCAAGCCTTTCGGCTGTCAGGTGAAAACTCCGGCTTTCAATAAGGTCCAAAAAAGTTTCAATGCCGTCGAGATGCATTTGATCGATAATATCGATCAATTCACTATGTACAACCTGATTTATTAATTGAACTTGAAGGCCTATGTTCCGAGGACCAGAAAGCGGAAGGAATATTCATGTTCATTGTTGATTGCGACTGCCACAACTATTGGCTTAGCGCAAAAGTCCTTGAGCCTTACCTCACTGGCGTTTGGAAAGACATGTTCATCAATGGTGAGCGCACCGGGCCGGAGGGCGCGTTTCCGCACGGTCATCGGCCATGGTTTCATCCCCATGGCTTCTCTCGCAAGGATGTACGGCCCGTCAGCGAGGATGACAACTACGCTATCATGAAGGAAAAGCATCTTGATCCAAACAAGATCGATATCGCCATACTGACCGGGGATGAGCCGATGGAAGCCTCGACACTGGCTAACCCCTATTATGCCAGTGCCCTGGTCAGTGCCTATAACGATTATCAGATCGACTATTGGCTTCCCAAGGATAGCCGGTTTATGGGCTCCCTGGTAATCGCTCCGCAAGATCCAAATCTTGCAGCCAAAGAAATCCGCCGCCTCGGTCACCATCCCCGCATGGCGCAAGTCCTGGCCTCACAAGGGTCGCAGCGTCCCTATGGTGATCCCTTCTATCACCCGATCTATGAGGCATGCGCCGAAGTCGGACTGCCTTTTGCCATTCATCTCGGCGGGCATGGTGGCCTCAACTGGAATGCCATAGCGCCAGCACCTACAACGTTTTTCTGGGAGACCCATGCCATCCTGCACATGGCGGCGATGAGCCACATCGCCAGCATGATCGCCCATGGCGTCTTCGAGAAATGGCCGAATTTGTTTTTCATTGTCATCGAATGCGGCGTTGCCTGGGTACCATCGGTGCTTTGGCGTCTGGATCAGGACTATAAAGCGCTGCGAAAGGAAACCCCTTGGCTGAAAATGCTTCCGTCCGAATATTTCCGTCGCAATATCCGCTTCTCGACGCAGCCACTTGAGAGACCCGATAATCTCCAGCACCTTTGGTCAACTCTCGAAGCCATGGATGGCGAGAACACATTGCTGTTTGCGTCTGATTATCCCCATTGGGACTATGATGACGTGAAATCATTGCATCTGCCACCAGAATGGAAGCCAAAAATTCTGGGCCAGAACGCCCTT
Source organism: Hyphomicrobiales bacterium (assembly GCA_043754325.1). Classification (GTDB taxonomy): domain Bacteria; phylum Pseudomonadota; class Alphaproteobacteria; order Rhizobiales; family Aestuariivirgaceae; genus Aestuariivirga. The sequence goes on along the minus strand of JAYUVC010000089.1, from coordinate 1,301 downwards.
GAGGTTTACAAGCGTATTCCTGCTCCGGCCAAAACCAGGGCGGCTTGAGGACAACATGGCGCAGAAAACTCTCGTTTGCCGTGCTGATGAAATTGCCCCCGGCGCGCCGCTGATCGTGAAGATACGCGGCCTGGGCGTGGGGCTATTCAAAATCGGCAATAATATTCACGCAATGCTGAATGTTTGCCCGCATCGCGGTGCGCCACTTTGCGAAGGCCCGCAGTGTGGCACAACAATTTCCGATGATACTGGAGCAATCCTCCACCACCGAGACAATGAAATTGTCCGCTGCGCTTGGCACGGCTGGGAGTTCGATATTGTGACAGGAAAGTCATTGGTTGATCCGAAGGTTTCTGCACGGGTGTTTCCCGTCTCAGTGGATGCAGGAAATGTTTATGTGCATTTATGACCGGTTGTTAGCTATGTCATTCAGTATAGGCGTGCTCAACGCGAGACTAACGACCAGTACAAGTTGGAGCTTCCACTGAGAGTGATGGTCAACATTAGGCAATTCCCACCTGATGTTTGCTCCGGGTCAAACTGAGAGGAATCGTAAGCAACGGGCCACTTTTGCTTTACTATAATAACCGAAATGAGGCCAAATGACTTACACATAAACTTACACATTTTAATGTTAAATCTAAAAATATTAAGCTAAATCAATTAGTTATAAGTATACACAACAGACTTAAAATCCGTTTTTCGCAAGGAAGTGCGGGTTCGAGTCCCGCCGCCCGCACCAGTCTTCGCCCGTCGGGCTTCGCTTGGCGCAATCGCACGTGGCGCAGAAGGGACCTCATCAGCCCTTCGGGCAGCTTCTCCAGAGGAGAAGCGACTGGTTGATGGACCGCCCCCACTGCTTGAACATGAAGGGCGGTCTACCACCAAGTCGCTTCTCCTTTGGAGAAGCTCCCCGAAGGGGTGATGAGGTCCTTTCCTTTCCAAAAGCAATTGCGCCGTCCCGCTCTCGAGACTCACCCACCACCAGACCATCATTCTCCCCCGGACCCTTAAATCCATCTTAACCACAACCCGCTTTATTCCAGAGATTGAGTTTGGGTGTAACGGTGTCATTGTGTTGCGTGTAAAACAAGTGCGTTTATCGATCACTGCTGCGTGCGCATTGCGAAAGCTTTGCTTTGCAGCGGCAACGTTGCTTTGCATCAGCCTCTTGTCTCAACAGGCAAACGCGACTGTTACGATCACCGCCAGCACCGCAGCCGCTACCCTTGCAACCGCAGTTACTGCGGGCAACAGTGGTATCACGCTGACCGGCACTCCGACCCTCACCAATGGCTCCA
>JAYUVC010000088.1:0-2732 GCA_043754325.1 Hyphomicrobiales bacterium | reverse complement strand
ATATGCGGAATGTTGGTGGCAATCACGGCCTCATGCAGTTGCGTGCGTTGGGCTACACGCATGCGCTTGTTGTTCAGGAAGGCACCACTGCCTTTTTCCGAATGGAACAACTCGTCGCTGATTGGATTGTAGGTAACGCCTGCGATGATCTCGCCTTTGCGTTCAAGCGCAACAGTAATGGCGAAAAATGGCAATCCGTGCATGAAGTTTGATGTTCCATCAATGGGATCAATGATGAAACGGTTATCGGGATCCTTGCCCTTGGACTCGCCTTCTTCCTCACCCAGAAAACCATAGGTAGGACGCGCCTTTGCCAGCTCCTCACGCAGCAACTTTTCCGCGCGTTTGTCCGAAGCTGTCACAAAATCTCCGGGGCCTTTCATTGACACTTGCAGACTGGCGATTTCGCCAAAGTCGCGTTGCACGCCACGGGCGGCTTTGCGCACGGCGGCAATCATGATGGTCATGGCGGGAGTTGTGGTCACGGTGGGGTATCCTTGAAATGTTGCAGCCGCTTAGCAAGGCTGGTGAAGAAATGCCAGTTTCTTAGTTTGCAGGCACGGCCTCTGCCGCCACAAACTCTGCTGCTTGGCTCTCCGCCTGTTTCTTTTGATCAGCGGTGAGTGTCTTCATCATCTCATCCAGCGTCACATCGGGCCTGCCGCCCTTGCTGGCGATGAGGTTCCATTTTGCGGCTTCCACCACATCGGCTGAAACACCGAGTCCCGCCAAATAAATCCGTGCCAAGCGGTTTTGCGCCACGGGGTTGCCGCGGTTTGCAGCATAGAGCAGCCATTTGATGCCGATGGTTTCATCACGTTGCACGCCTTCGCCGCGCATGACCAGAACGCCGTATTCAAGTGCTGCTTCCGGCATGCCTTTGGTGGCGGCGCGGGACAGCCAATCGGCAGCGGCGACGGCGTCCTTTTCCACTCCATGTCCATCGAGATAAAGCAGGCCCAAATTATATTGCGCATCAGGCAATTGTTGGTCGGCGGCTTTCCTGAACCAGCCTGCGGATTTGGTCCAATCCGGTGTTGTGCCGTAGCGCCCGGCGTAAACGAGGCCGAGATTGTATTGCGCCTGAACGTTGCCGCCGACGGCACCTTTTTCGAGCCACACCGCTGCGGCTTCAGGGTCAGGCTCTCCCAGTGAGGTGTCGAGCAACATCATGGCGAGGGAGAATTGCGCGCCGGGGTGATCTTTCTCGGCGGCCTTGGTGAACCAGGCTTTCGCACCCTTCATATCAACTTCGGTGCCCAATCCCTTTTGCAGGAACGCGCCCATCATGGCCATGGCGCGCGCATCATCAACGGCCAAAGGTTCCGCGATGCTGCGGGCTTCGGTATAGTTCTTGTCTTCAAACAGCGATACGGCTTCTTCGAAACTGCCAGCCGCGAATACGGGCGTTGCAAAGGCGAAGAATGCTGCCGTGAGAAAAATGTGTTTCATGCCGTCCATTGCGCCATCAAGTCCCTGACCACGCGGGTGGCACTTTCCGCATCCACCCACATGTCGTCCGAAGGGCGAATGAAATCAGGATTTTGTGGACGAAGTTGGGCGTCGGCTTGCGGATCCAAGACCACTGCAGGAACGTCCGTCACCTCCTGCCACCAACCGACGATGGGAATGCCTGCAACCTGCTTTGTTGGCGTAAAAGCAACGAAGTCAACACCTGACTCAGCCGCTTCCATGGCCATATGCCGCGACGCGCCAGCGAGAAAGCCCAGCACTTCGTTCTTCAAATTCTTGCGGGCATCATCAACATAGTTAATGTCCGACATCAGCAAGCCATCGGCTTTCAGGTGATGCACGGTGCGAACTTCGGCATCATTCAGAATGACTGCCAGATTGAGCGCTTGGAGCGCCACTACGGATTTCTGGGTGATGCTGCCTGCCACAACAATTGTGGCGCAGTCAGCAGCAGCGCAGGCGGCTGCAGCGCACTCCAGCAGCAGGGTTTCGGCAATGGCATCAGGGGCCACAAGGAACAGGCGGGTTGTCATGGACTAGCCTCTATCAAAGCCAGACCCGCTTTGTCGAATGACAATTCAGCGCTGGCCGCGCAAGCGTTCGCGGCTTGGCAAGAACAGCGCCAACAGACCCAGCGCAGGCAAGAACGAGGCGTAGTAGAAGACTGTGGCGATGGACGTGGCATCGGCGAGAGCGCCCATCAAGGCCGCACCAATGCCACCGAGACCAAAGGCGAGGCCGAAAAATAATCCTGAAATCATGCCAACGCGGCCCGGCAGCAATTCCTGCGCATAAACCACCATTGCTGGGAAAGCGGAGGACAGGATCAAACCAATGGGAATGGTCAACGCCACCGACCAGAATTCATTGGCGTAAGGCAGCGCAAGCGAGAAGGGCAGGGTACCAAGGATCGAAAACCAGATCACGGTTTTCCGCCCAATGCGGTCACCAATCGGGCCGCCCACAAAAGTACCAACGGCAACCGCGCCCAAAAGAATAAAGAGATCGGTCTGTGCCCGCTGTGCCGTCATGCCGAACCTGTCCATCAGGTAGAAGGCGTAAAACGAGTGCATGCTCGACATGTAGACAAATTTCGAGAACATCAGCGCGACAAGAATTGTCATGCTGAGGCTGACGGTGCGACGATCAACGTTGCTGATTGTGACTGCTTTGAGTTGCGTGCTGGTTTGAGAAAGATGATTGGCAAACCATTTCGCCACCGTCACAAGTATTGACATCGAAGCGACGGCCAGTAACGC
>JAYUVC010000087.1:0-41154 GCA_043754325.1 Hyphomicrobiales bacterium | reverse complement strand
TTTGCCGACATGATGAACCCAGCCGATGTGCTGGCCAAACTCAATGTTGGCAAGTTCGTTAAAAAAGAATACCGCGACCAATACAAGCTTGCCGACAATGATGAACTTTGGGATCCCAAGAAAGACTGGATCCGCACTGCTGACTGGGAAGCCATCCGCAAGGAACACGCTGGCAAAACCGTTCGCTTCGCCGTTGGTGCTGCTGACCGTGAATCGGCCCAGGAACAGACCCAGCCTTTCGCTGAACTCTCCGGCATCAAGATTGACGTTGTGTCGATTCCAGCTGACGCCATGTATGACAAGGTTGTGGCTGAATTCCTGTCCGGCAATGCCGGATTCGATGCCATCCAGTTCTTCTCGCCATGGCTGGGTGACTTTGCCGCCCAAGGCTTCCTGAAGCCATTGGATGAATATGTGGCCAAGTGGGCCCTGCCATTCGACGACTGGTATGAAACCTATCAGGCCAACTACGGCCGTTGGGGCGACAAGGGCATTTTGGGCATTCCGTTTGACTGCGACATCCAGCAGGTGCACGTGCGCCCATCGGTGTTCAAGAAGATCGGCATCAACGAAATCGACAAGGTCAAGACCATTCCGTCCTACGACGAAATGCTGCGCCTTGCGCCTGAACTGAACAAGGCTGAAAAAGGCGTTGCCGGTATGGGCCTGATGGCTGGCCGTGGTTTCTGGGCGACCTATGCCTGGGAACACATTGCAGCCCAATATGGCATGATGCTGTTCAACGACAAGTGGGAACCCATCTTCAACGGTGATGCCGGTGTGAAGGGTCTCGAAATGCTCGCAGCCCTTTCCAAGCATGCCATCGAAGGCGTTGCCGCTGCCGATTGGCCAACCAACCGTGCAGCAATGCTCGGCGGCCAGATTGCCTGCAACATTTCGTGGCAGGATACCGGTACACAAGCAACCCGTGCCGACCAATCGAAGATTGGTAACGACATCGTCACGATCTATGAACCACGCGTTTCCGGTGGCACCTATGCGCCACCAAACATCGCCGGTTCAACCTCGGTTGTCGCCTCGACATCGCCAGAACCAGAAGCAGCATTCCTCATGCTCGCCTTCCTGACCACGTCGTCGATCATGGCCATGAACGAAGCCAACGCAAACGGCGTTGCTCCAGGTACCAAGTCGGTGTTGAACAACGAGAAATTGCGCGCTGTTTCGCAGCCTGCAAAAGTCTGGTCAGAATCGCTGGATTACGCATGGTGTGCACCACGCATTCCGTCAGGCTTCCAGGTCGAGCAGGAAATCGGTTTCCTCGTCAACGAAGTAATCGTTGGCACCAAGAAGCCGAAGGAAGCGCTGGACGAAGCCGCAGGCAAGGTGAAGGCCATCATGGAAAAGAACGGCTTCTACAAAGGTGCCGACCCCATGAACTATGCCGCCACCGAACCAGGCCTGTGGATCGGCAAGGGCAAAGCTGTGCCGATCTGATAACTCCCTAGACTTTGGCCGGGGGCGACCCCGGCCATTTTTTCTGTTGCACCGAAGGGACCTCATCCGGCGCTTCGCGCCACCTTCTCCAAGGAGAAGGGACGATGTTAAAACCGTTCCCTCTCCTTGGAGAGGGTGGATCGCGCGAAGCGCGAGACGGGTGAGGTCCCTTCGTTGACACAAGCAAGAACGCCAAACCATGACAATGACCACCACACGCCCGCCGCTTCGCCGCCGTTCGCCCTTCATGCGAAAAGCCTTCCCCTATCTGATGGTGGCACCGACCTGTATCTATCTGCTTGGCATCACATTATGGCCGGGTATTTTTGCGCTTTATCGCTCCCTCTACACAGGCAAATTTGACTGGCACCAGAGCAAAAACTTTGTCGGCTTTGAGAACTACAGCATACTTTTTGGCGACCAGCATTTCTGGATTGCGATCTGGAACACGCTGTTGCTGGGCTCCATCACACTGGCCATCGAATTTGCCATCGCCCTGTTCCTCGCAGCCCTCGTCTATCGTTCGCCGTGGGTCAAAGGCTGGCGCATCCTGTTCATGCTGCCCATGCTGTTCATGCCATCGGCGGTGGGTTACCTGTGGAAACTCATATTCAACGATGGCCGCGTCATGGCCGACTTGATGAACCGCGTCGGCCTGGTTGATGGCGGGGTCGACTGGATGGCCCACACCTTCAACGCCCGCTTTGTGCTGGTGCTCACGGACGTGTGGCAGTGGACGCCCTTTCTGTTCATCATTCTGGTTGCGGGCCTGCAGGGACAGGACAAGGAGATTGAGGAAGCAGCACGTCTGGACGGTGCGTCCTTCGGGAAAATGTTCTGGAACATCTCGTTTCCGCTGCTGCGGCCCGTCATTGCCATCGCACTGGTGTTGCGCGGCATTGACCTCTTGAACAACATGTCGGCTGTCAACATCATCACGCAAGGGTCGCCCGCCGGACGGACTGAAACCTTGAGCTTTTTCATCTATCGCACGGCCTTCCGCAGTTTCGACCAAGGCTATGCTTCGGCAGCCTCGGTGCTGCTTCTGGTTGTCACCATCATCCTTGCACAAGTGCTTGTGCGGAAATTCTTCAGGTCAGGAACCGAAACATGAGCAAGCGCAGGGAAGGCCCGCGCTGGGGCTGGATGGTTTTGACGATCTGGGGTGCTTTTGCATTTCTGCCCATTCTCTACTTCGCGTCCATCGCCCTTCGCCCGCGCAATGAAATCATTGCGCCACAGCCAATCTATTTTCCCACACTCACAATCGAAACCTGGGCCAAGATCTGGAACGAATGGCCAATCGGATTGTATTTCTACAACTCGATTGTGGCCATCACGGGCAGTGTGTTCATCTGCCTGATCCTTGGTGTTCCCTGCGCCTATGCGCTGGCCCGCTACAAGTTCAAGGGCAATGCCGACATTGGCAATTACATTCTGTCCACCAAGATGATGGCCCCTGCCGCCGTGGTGGTTCCCATGTTTTTCCTGTTTGGCAAATTGGGACTGATCGATTCCGTCTGGGCCCTCATGCTGGTCTATGCCGCGATGAACCTGTCCATTGTGGTGTGGATCGTGCGCAGTTACATGATCGACATCCATCCTGAAATTGAAGACGCCGCCCGTACCGATGGGGCTGGTGATTTGCGCATCCTGTGGGAAATCATCATTCCGATGTGTCTTCCCGGCATCATCACGGCAGGCGTCATTGCAGCGATTTTTGCGATGAACGAATATCTGTTCACGCTGATCATCGCGTCGAAGAATGCCTATCCCCTGTCAGTGGCACTGGCGAATTTCTCCGGCGGCTCAGACGGCATCATCTACAACGCCATTGCACTGGTGGGCTTCCTCGCCTTCTTCCCGGCGCTGCTGCTGGTGATATCAATCCAGAACCATTTGTCGCGCGGTTTGACGATGGGGGCGGTGAAGGGGTGAACTGCTGAAGTTCGGGTAGTGAACTTAAATCAGCGGCAGTTCGCCCAGCTTGATTGACAAGTCCGACGCAAAGGGCATTTCGAGCCTTTCAAGTGGTTCAACGACACGCCGATCCAGATACCCTTCGCTCGAAGGCTTGCTAAAGCAATGCGTGCGCAGGGTTTCGGCGTCGATCACCCAAAGCATGGCCACAGCATGAGTCGCATAAATCTGGGCTTTGCGTCCGGTGTCGTAGCGCATGGACGTATCAGCAACTTCAACGGCCAGAAAAATGGTTCGCGGACTGATGTCAACTATTTTGGTTTTGCTCGGAAAGAAAACGAAATCCGGTTCGAGAAATCCATTTGGATTGAGCCGCAAAGTTGTTTCCTGGGCTATTTCAATGCCATCCGGCAGGCGTCTGGTCCACCATTTGCTGAGCGAAATTTTGATATGCTCGTGTTTTGCACCTTTGGGGGACATGGGCACCACCTCGCCGTCAATCAGTTCAAAGCGCTCATCTTCATCAATGATCCCGGCCTGAACCATGGCCTCGATTTCGGCCAAGGTCCACAACCTGCGCTCCAAGCCTTCGGCGGCCCGCGTGGTTTTCGGGTGATCAGGGGGGCGGAAATGACTGTTCATGAAAACTCGTTAGCATATTGCAAGGTTTGGGTCACCCTGGTTTGTAATCGTTGCTTGGTGATGGCGCGATGCGCTGGTTGTAAGTGATCAAGTTCGAGAACCCGCTCTCGCGCGGTTTGACGATTGAGGCAGTGAAGGAATGAGTATCCCGTCGTCCTTACTTGAGTGAGTGCACCAGCGTCACATGATGCGGCGCTTCAGGGTGCGCACTTGGGGCTAAAAGATCTTCGAGGAAAAATGCGCCAAGCTCGGCCCGGCTTGCCAAACCTGACTTTCGATACACTGCTGTTGCCTGTTGCCGGACTGTGGTTTCTTCCGAGCCTCGCAAGTTGGCGATCTCTTTGAAAGTTAGTCCCTTCAACATTAACAGCGCGATGTCTGTTTCGCTTTCGCTCAATCGCCACATTTTAAACTGGTCAGCTATGGCGCGGCTCAAACCGTCAATATGGGTTCGCGCTGCATTGCGCCATGCATCACTTTCCTGTGTGACGCGGGCCAGATCTTTCAACAAATCAGTTCGTTCCAACTTCATTTCTTTGGTTTCCATGGCAATATATGCGACGGCGACCACGGCTGCCACCAGAATAGCCTTTTCCAATACATCCAATGCAAAACGGGCGACAATGAAAGGTTCATCATTTTTCAGTTGGTCAATCAAAATCAGCAGACCCAAAAGCAAAACACTCAAAATTGTCAGAAAATGTAAACGCTTCATTGCCATGTCTCTTTCGCGTGTCGGTGGCATGTGGCTGATAGACAAAACGACCCCATGCCAACCGAAAGTCCATTATTGTGTCTTGAATGAGCCGGACTGCAAGGTTTGATTTCCGCCAGCTTCAATCGCCAGGACTTCCCATTTATATTGTGTGGCCGGTTCAAAGAATTCAACCGAAATATCAATCCCGGTTGTCGTGGCGGGCAGAATCATGCTCAGACCGCGCTTGCCAATCATGTGCACGTGAGGGTCCTCGTCTTTTTCGACGATCAACTGGTAGGCAATGAGTTTCAGTCCGGTACCGTTGACAGGTTTACCTGGGTGTTGCCACGACAAGCGGGTGTTGGCCAGTGGGATGACAGACCCTTCCCTGGGTTCAAGCAGGGTGACGCCACCTGGTATCCTGTGACTGAGAGTGGCCTTGCCTGTAACCTGTCCTTTGCTGCCTCCCATTTTTGAAGAAACGCCGATAAATTCATAGTCACCTTCAGGCATTCTTTTCAATGTTTCAGCCAGCGGGACCTTGGCATTTTCAGGCTCGACTGTTTCAAGAAACAGCTCGGTAATGCCCAGATCGTTCATGGCACCCCGCGATTGGAATTCTGCAACCTGGCCACCGGGGCCGTTCACCTGCATTTTCTCCCAACCGTCAGCGTCGACAAACATCTGGAAGCCTGTGTCGCTGTCGGTGGCGTTGTGTTCAATGATGATTTTTGCCTGTTTGGTTGCTGTGTCTGCGCGGGCGGTCAAACTCGCCAGGCTAGCCAATGGCAAAAGCGTGGCAACACATGTGCAGATTTTGATTGTGGTGATAAGCCGATTGAGAAACTGCATGATGGAACTCCTTGAAATGGCAACACCGATGTTCGGCGAGCCAGAGTACCTTGGTGCGCAACGCAAACATGAACAATCCGACACATGCAATAGGCGACCATTATCCTACATTTGAATTGGCTATGGGCTTTGCATCCGCACTGGCGAATTTTTCAGTCCGTTCGATTGGGTGAGCGTCATCCCCGTTCGCATGACCGTTTTCAGCGTGTACTTTACGTGCTTGAATGGTGCCTGAAGAGGCGTCGAATAGGTGACTTAATTAATTGTTATCGTTTGCTATTTCAATTGTGACTTTTAAGAATACCAACAAAAATACCAACAAAGTGGAAATAGTGCCGCCATTTTAACCTATGAAAGCAGCTTGGGAAGTTCAGCTTTCCACTCGCTCATAAGCACCAAGGCGCATTCGACGGTTTCGCCATTTTCTGATTGAAGCTGCAAGGTGCCAGCCGCCTGAGTCCTATCCCATGAAAAGTTGTCAGAAAGCTGGTTCAGCAAGTCGCGCTTGTATGCAGTATCGAGATTGTCGAGTTGATCGCCCTTGGTTTCCAGCACCACAATGCGGCTGCCCTTGCCTTCGCGTTGGACGGCAAACAAGAAGTCAGGATAGACCTTGGCGCGTTTCCAGCCCTGCAAGCCGTATTGCTTTCGTGCGACGTTGCGGTGCCACCACTTCAGGGCCTTTTCATCATCAAGATAGCCTGCAACGGCTTGTTCGTCTTTGTTCAAGTCATTCTCATAGATTGGCGCAAACAGGCTCTTGGCCAGCGCATCGCCTTTGGAGTTAGCCAGCTTGCGGGCGTCTTCAGGTTCGCTGGTTTCGATAGTGAAGGGCAAACGCCAGTTCTTGCCGTCAAGCCGCAAGCGGAACTGCACGGTGCCAGCGGCAACACCGTCCTTGAAAATCTTTTCTGCCCTTTTGCTTCGCTCCGCATCCAGCGCAAGGCGCAATTCGTCAATGATCCGGCTGGACAATGCGCCAAGCTTCGCATCATCAAAGCCCCGTGCTTTCAGTTCACCAAGCAAGCCACCGACTATTTCGCGACCCACAAAGGGATTGGGCACAAGGTCTGAAATCAGGCGCACGGCATAGGCCGGGTCGAAGCGCATGGCCTCAAAAGCGGCCCCGATTGTTTCAGTCTCAAAATGATCGTCTGAATCGGTGATCGATATGCGCTGAAGTTGCCGCTCAGCGGCTTGCACGTTTTCAGGGATGGCGTCGGCAATCGGGTGGGCATCAAAGCCCCGCCAGTCAATGGCCGATAGAATGTCAGTGTCATAGTCCAGGTCGCGGGCCTTGCCACTTTCGATGGCCAACACCTTGGGCAGGTAAATCTCAGTTGAGGCAAATTCGGCACGTCGATTGATCAAGCGGCTGGCAGTAGTGGTCTTGGTGCCACCGTCTTGCGATATTTGAATAACCAAGTCACCCAGCCCGTCATTCTGTAGCCCGTCCTTGATCTTGGCCACAACTTCACCCGTTCCGGCTTGGTGCGTGATCACATGGCATTCGTCCAGCGCGTCGCGTCCGGTTTTCAGAGCATGGGGTTGTCGCAAAATGCGGCCCACCAATTGCGTCATGGCGTTCAGGTTTGAATTGGCAGACAGTGAACAAAGCACATAGGCAAACGGGCAATCCCACCCCTCTTGAAGCGCCTGCTTGGTGATGATGGCGCGAATGCGGTTTGTGGGAGAAAGCAGGTCTTGGTTTTCGGGCTGGTTCAGGTCGTTGGTTTCAGCCGTCTTGATGGCAATTTCGGCTTCGTCAAAGCCCGCTTGCAACAGCCAGTCTTTCACATCAAGCGCATGAATGTGCCCGCTGGCGCGTTGATCGCTGCCTGTACGCTCCACCTGAATCAGCATGATCGGGCGAATATAGCGATTGGTTTCGCCGCGAAGTGCATCGGCTTCGTGCTGCAATACGTTCAGCTTTTCAATGGCCGCATTCAGCGTGGCTTTCCAGTCATTGCCTTGCCGCGTATCAAGATTGAGCGGCATCTTGATCATACCCTCCTTGTCGAGTTCAACGCCAGACACTTCGACTAGAACATTGGAATAGCGCCCTTGGTGCGGATTTTTCCCGCCCTTGGGCTGAACATCATGCGGCGTTGCCGTCAATTCCAAAACGAAACACGGGTTGAAGTCATAGAGCGTTTTGAAGGCCAGTTCCGACGTGGCCTTGTGGCCTTCGTCCAGCACAACCACGGGGCGCAATATGCGCAGGGCATTGCCCAGCGAGTCTTTCACGCAAGGCCATTGCACCGTGCTTTCAGCCAAATCATAGCGCGTGAGATTGGGAATAGCAGTGCTTAGTTTTGCATGGGCTTGTTGATCGCCAGCGGGCGGGGTGAATCCTGCCACGTCGCCCCGGTCCTGAAACATTTTCAGCGTGTCTTTGGTTTCGCGGTTGGCCGATTGCAGCATCAACAGCATGACGCACAATTGGCTTTCAACATCGCGGGCGTCCAGCCTGTCTGTTTTTTCCAGAATGCGCACCCGCCCCGCCGCCGCCCTGTCCAGCATTTGGCGGTAAGGGTCTTGGCGGTCTTTCAGGCGTTTGAGCGTCTGCGAATAGATCGCCTCATTCGGCACAATCCAAAGCACAAAGCCCGTGTTCTTGTTCAGCCAGCGCCCGAATATGCGAGATAGACTGTTAATCGCCAGATAGGTTTTGCCGCCGCCTGTGGGCACTTTTAAAACCGTATTGGGCACAGGCCGCCCGATACCGTCCTTGCGTTCGGAGTGCTGAATTGCGGCGCGTGAGGCTGGCAACTGCCCGCTTGATCGCATCACTTCCCAAGCGTCTTTGGTGAAATCGGGAATTGAAATTTTCAATTTCGGATTTTGCTCAACGAGTTTGGCAACGGCGTTGGCTTCTGCTTTCTGAATCTTCAAAACGTCAATGTAAGCATCCAGCGCCTTCAACACCTTGTCCTGATAGGCAAGCTGGCGCATCACACTTTCTCGATACGATAGAGCGCGAAAGGCAAGGGCACAAATTCAACGCGCAAGCCCTCTTCACCCAAAAGCTTTTCAGACACGAAGCGCGAAGCGGCGAAAACCAGATGGTCCTTGCCGGGATAGTCAGCGGCAATCTTGCGGGCAAAGCCAAGGGTCAAGGCAGCATCCGGCCCTTTCAGCCAATCGAGTTCCGGCTTGTAAATCAGCCACACATGCTGGTTGCCATGTTCGCCCAAATGGAAATCACTTTGGCGAATGGCACTGCTTTCCAGCGTGCGGTTTGTGGCCATGTGATAAAGCACACTGCCCAGCGCCTCATAGGCTGGCAAATCCTTGCCCGTCAGAATCTTGTCGAGTTCAACAGGCGGTCCCAGCGTGCAATAGGTGAACGTGCCGCCCAAACCTTCAACGCGTTCAGCAACGGTTTTCTCACCCGTCACAATCAGTTCACCGTCCTTGATCTCCTTTTTTATTTCATCAAAATTGATTGCTTCTAGATTCTCAATTCCCTCTACACGGTTTAAAATCGATTGCGCCTTCCGGAGTTTTGTCAGCGTAATTTTTTCACGAAGCAATTCTTTTCTTAATTTACCTTGGAACTTGTACCCCTTCATAACACGACGTACGCGTTCCGCAGTTTTGCGGTCTGCATATTCCTCCATTTCAACGCAAATGAATCTTCGTGAACCAGCATCAAGATGATTGGCGTTGACAACAGCGTGAGCGGTTGTTCCTGAACCTGCAAAAGAGTCAAGTATGAGCAGGTCCTTTCGCTCAAACAACGCCAAGATGAATTGTAGAAGTTCAGTCGGTTTCGGGAAAGGAAAGGTTTCTTCCGGCAAAATTTGCTCAAATGTTTTGGAACCATTATTTGTATAGAATGGCCCAGAGATTGCTGAACTCACATTAGTTCTTGCATCTAGTTCAGACAAAAACGCTTTCCGTCTGGGTCTGCCAGTTGGTTCTGTCGGCCAAAGCACCCTTCGTTCATCAATTAACCGATTCATTGTAGACGGTTCAAAACGCCAACCTCTTTTTGGACAACCGTAGTTAATTTTTGTTTCAGGATTGATCAGATCGTAGTGTAAATTTGGACGACTTTCCTTTGAAGCCAGCCCCACCATGTTTGCGCTAGCCCATGGACCCCGATTGTCCCCATCTGAATTTTCGTAGTCCTCAGCAGAACGAAGTTCGCCATCCAAAGCACTTCCAAAAACCAAAACAAATTCGTGGTCATTTGACATGCCACTTTCGTTTCTGTTGTCTTTGTTGTTTCGGGACTTCCAAACAAATTCACCGACATAACTTTCTTGCCCAAAAATTTCTTCGCAAAGTAATTTTAGCGGTGCGACTTCGATGGAATTGATTGAAATAAAAATTAGACCTTGGTCTGAAAGTAGTTCTCTCAGCAAGCGCAATCGCGGCCACATCATGGCGCACCATTTGTCATGACGTAGGCCGTCTTCAATACTTATTGGATTGGCCGCAAGCCACTCTTTGATCATTGGGGAGTTTACATTGTCGTTGTAACTCCAATCTTCAGTTCCCGTATTGTAAGGTGGATCAATGTAGATACAATCCACCTTGCCCGCATAGCGCGGCAACAGGGCTTTCAGGGCGTGAAGATTATCACCTTGGATAATCAGGTTGCCATCAAGGTTAACGTCGCCAATGCCTTTCTCCGCATGGGGCACAAGCGGGCGAAACGGCACTGACAAATGATGGTTATAGACAAATTCCTTGCCCTTGAATGTCAGTTCCGTCACCCGTTTGCTTCCCCGCCCAAATCAATGGCCAGTGAATCGAAAGACATCATGGAAGGCAAGGCCAAAATGGCCTGATTCATATTGAAGCAGATACGGCAGGCAGCAAGCGCTTTTTGGCGAAGGCGCGACCGGAGTGGGATTTGAGATATTTTTCAAGATCAAGTGCGGTTTGTTTTTCAGCGCACCCGCAATACCATACGAGTTCCCAGGGAACATGTTTGGACGTGTGGGGTGATTTTCCGGCATTGTGGTCGGGGATGCGGGATTTGAGATCGGTGGTGAAGCCCGTGTATTCGCGGCGCGGCTCTTTCACACTTCGAATGATGTAGACGTACCACATGTGAATGCGCTCCATCCCAACCAGCCCGTCTACGCACGTTGCGCTACGCCGGGCACGCTTCGCCCGTCGGTCTACCTGCGTGGCAGCGCCACGCGTAGCCCGAAGGGCGTAGCGTGGTGCCCTGAAGAGGACTCGAACCTCCACGATGTTACTCGCTAGTACCTGAAACTAGTGCGTCTACCAATTCCGCCATCAGGGCATTCCGTGGCTTCATTAGGCGGGGGCTTGTATCATTGTCAACCTGCGTTGGTGCGATTTCTGCGGCGTCTGCCTATCAGGCCAATCGCCACTACGCCGGACGCCAACAGTGGCAGGCCCGCGGGCAACGGCACTGGTGACACTGTTGCCACTTGCAAAGTCTGGACGGACAAGAATGCCACTGCCCATCGCTGTGAAAGTTGCCGACAGATCCACAGCAACGTCAAACTGGCCAAAGAATTCCGCGAGATAAATCCCGTTGTTGTGACCTTGGGCTGAGTGGAACACCGCCCTGCCATCGGTATAAGTGACTTCGCCGGAAGCAAGGCCCGAAAAATCATAGCGCAGGCCATTGATGCGGATTGACGCATGAATGACCGGGTTCCGGGTGCCCATGGCCAGCCCACCAATGATCTGGTCGACTGTTGCTGTGGTTTGATGGCCCACGGCAGTGTCGTATTTGAACATGGTGGTGTAGGCCTGGCCATCCAGTGTGTTGGTGTTGCCGAATATGTGGCTGTCGTCAGTACCGCTGATCACAACGCCACTATAAGTCGCCTGCATCAAAGTGTTGACTGGCACTGCCTGCGCCGGCGCTGACAGCCCAACCAGCGCAGTGACAAAACGTCCCACTATTTCAAGTGTTTGTGTCATTCCAACCGCGTTCAATCAATGCCTAAGTTTAGAGGGTGGAGGAGGTATTCACAGATCATTAAAAATTGATTAAAATCTGCTGGTTCAGCATGACGCTTTGCAAGCTGACGCGCGACTGTCTAAAAGGCGGATACATTCGCGAGTGGAGATTTGACGTGGCAATAGACTTTAGCGACAAGCTGGTAACGGTGATGGGTGGTTCGGGCTTTATTGGCCGCCATGTGGTGCGAAGCCTGGCCAAGCGGGGTTACCGCATCCGTGTTGCCTGCCGCCGTCCCGATCTGGCGGGGGACGTGTTGCCCTATGGTGTGCCCGGGCAAATTGCCCTGGTGCAGGCCAATGTGCGGTTTCCAGCTTCTGTCGCTGCCGCCTGCGACGGCGCCTTTGCTGTAGTGAATGCCACGGGCACTGATACATCATCCGGCGCGCAAACCTTTGACGCCGTGGTGGCTTTCGGATCAGAAGCCATTGCAAAGGCAGCACGGGCTGCGAAGGCTGATGTTTTCGTCATGGTGTCTGGTCTTGGAGCTGGCGAAAATGAAAGCAGTGCCGCTGCACGGGCCAAGGGGCAAGCCGAAACGGCAACGACGCGGGCCTTTCCCGGTGCCATGTTTGTGCGCCCCTCCGTGGTGTTTGGCCCTGATGACCGTTTCTTCAACAAGATTGCCGCAATGGCGCGCTTCTCACCCGTGGCACCGTTGATTGGTGGCGGCACCACCAAGGTGCAGCCCGTGTTTGTGGGAGATGTGGCGGAAGCCATCGTGACGTTGATTGATGCAGGACAGGCTACGGGAAAAACTTACGAACTCGGCGGGCCGGAAGTGGCTGACATGAAAGAGATCACCAAGTTCACACTTGAAACGGTTTTGCGCAAGCGCATTATGCTGCCGCTGCCGTGGAGCATTTCGAAACTCATCGGAACACTCGCAAGCTTTGCACCGGGTTCACCCTTGACGGCAGATCAGGTTGAAATGCTGAAGGCTGACAACGTGGTGAGTGCGAAGGCGATAGCTGAAAAGCGTAACCTCGAAGGATTGGGCATCAGCCCGCGCAGCTTTCGCAGTGTGACGCCAGGCTATCTTTATCGCTACCGCAAGGAAGGTCAGTTCACGACTCCCAACGGCACGCCCCAGTAAATCAGCCCGAGCAGGAAGAAGCCCAAAACCACGCGGTAGAACACAAAGGGCAGGAAGCTCATGGTGCGAAGCATGCGCATCAGGAAGGCAATCGCCCCCAGTGCGATGAAGAACGTCAACACGCCGGTCATGATGACATCGCCACCCAGCTTTTCGCCAGAGCGCAGGGCGTCTCCAATCACCAATACGGACGCCGCCGCATTGGCGGGAATCGACAGCAAGAATGAAAAGCGTGCAGCTTCCGGCCTGATCAGGCCAAGTCCGCGGGCCGCTGTCATGGTCACGCCGGAACGGCTGGTGCCGGGCGACAATGAAAACGCCTGGGCACAGCCGATCATCAAGGCAGATTTCCATGAGATGTCACGCACGGTATTGCGCAGCAAACCGTAGGTATCGGCAATATAGAGCAGGATGCCAAAGACAATGGCATTGATGGCCACCAAAGTGGTCGAACGGATATAATCGTCGAGATGGGTTAGCTTCATCAGTAGACCAACCAGAATGATGGGTACAGTGCCGATGACGACATTGAACATGAGTCGCGAGTTGTAGGTGGCGCGGCGCTGCACTGCATCGAGCAGGCCGTGGAACATTGAAATCACGTCACGCCAGAAATAAATGATCACCGCTGTCAATGTGCCCACATTTGTCACCATGTCGGTGAGCAGGCCCTGGTCTTTCCAGCCTGTAAGGGCCGGCACCAATATCAGGTGACCGGAAGATGAAACGGGCAGAAATTCAGTGATGCCCTGGATCAGGGCGAGGACGATGATTTGCTCTAGGAACATGTTGGTTTGCGCTGCGAATCGACTGTTGTAAGTGGTGGGGCGGTCATATATGCGCCATGTTGTCGTAACAATGGCTGCGCGCATAACTTGTCGTAAAGAGATTAATTGTTGAACCATGCCGAAACTGCACCATTTCACACTTGATCCGCATGGCCGTCGCTTGCGCCTGTCACTGGCGGAATATGGTGTTGATGTGCAACTGACCGAAGAGCGCCCGTGGCAGCCGTCGGCACAACTGCCGCGTCTCAATCCGTCGGGCCTCAGTCCGGTTTATGTGGAGGATTCAGGCATTGCCATTTGCGGGCCGGAAGCCATTACCGAATATCTTGAGGAAACCCTGGGACAAGCGAAGCCGCTGATTCCAGGTTCTGCCATAGCCCGCGCCGAGGTGCGCCGCCTGGTCAGCTGGTTTGACGTGAAGTTCTATACAGAAGTGACAGAACCCGTGCTGACGGAAAAAGTCATGCGGCGGTTTGTGGCGTCCCCCACAGGATCATCAGCGCCCAACATGGGCCGCGTGCGCAATGGCTTGCAAGTGTTGAAATCGCATCTCGACTATATTGGTGCGCTGGCCGAAGAGCGCTCATGGCTGGGCGGTAATGAGCTGTCACTGGCTGATCTTGCGGCGGCCGCGCACATTTCCGCGATTGATTATCTCGGAGATGTTCCGTGGACGGATCATCCCGTGGTGCAGAGCTGGTATCAACGCATCAAGTCACGGCCATCGTTTCGTGTGCTGCTGGCTGACACGGTGCAGGGCATGGCCCCGTCAGCACATTATGCCAATCTCGATTTCTGAGACGCTCAAGGCCTTAAACGAGCGGGCGGAGGCCGAGGGTTTAAGTGGCCCTTACGTTACACCTGCGCATCTTGACCCCTTGATTGGTGAAAGACTCGAGTTGCTTTTAGGTGCAGGTCACCATGGCGACATGCTGTGGCTGGAGGATCGAAAAGAGCAGCGCAAGAGCCCAGACGCGCTTTGGCCTGAGGCGAAATCCGCAATCGTGTTTGCGCAACCTTATGGGCAAGACATTGACGTGATGGGGCGACTTGAAAACAGAAACAAAGGTGTCATTTCAGTCTACGCCCTGAACCGCGACTACCATGAATTGTTCAAAGGCAAACTGAAACGCCTCGCCTCATGGTTTCATCAGTCCACGGATGAAGACGTTAAAATCTTTGTCGATACAGCCCCCGTGATGGAAAAACCGCTGGCCCAACAAGCGGGCCTCGGCTGGCAAGGCAAGCACACCAATCTGGTATCACGCGAGTTGGGGTCATGGTTTTTTATCGGCACCATTCTCACAACAGCAGAACTTGCGCATGACATGCCCGAAGCTGATCACTGCGGCAGTTGCACGGCTTGCCTTGACATCTGCCCGACAAGGGCTTTTCCGGCACCGCGTCAGCTTGATGCGCGGCGTTGCATTTCCTATCTGACGATTGAGCACAAAGGCCACATTCCCGAAGAATTTCGCAAAGCCATCGGTAACCGAATTTATGGTTGTGATGATTGTCTGGCGGTTTGCCCGTGGAACAAGTTTGCTGAAGCATCGGCGGAAATAAAGCTGAAAGCGCGGGATGATTTGATAGCGCCGAAATTGGCTGACCTGCTGCAACTGGATGATGCGGCTTTTCGTAAACTGTTTTCGGGTTCCCCCGTCAAACGCATCGGCCGCAACCGTTTCATTCGCAACTGCTTGATTGCAGCGGGAAACAGTGGAGATCGTTCACTTTCGGCTCAGGCAAAAAATTTGTTGAACGATCAGTCTCCGCTTGTACAGGCCATGGCAGTCTGGGCCCTGGAGCAACTCGCATGACGAAACATATGCTGTTTTTCGGTTTTGGTTTTTCCGCTGAGACGCTGTCGCGGCGGCTTGATCCTGCAGTCTGGAAAATCACGGGCACAAGCCGTTCTGTAGAAGGAGCTGCAAAAATCTCGGCACTTGGTCATGAAGGCATGGTGTTCGGTGACTTGGACATGATCCCTGCTGACGTCACACATATCGTGACATCCATCCCCCCTGATGCTGATGGCGATCCGGTGTTGCGAAAATTCGCAACCCAGCTGGAACAGCGCGCGTCATCATTGGACTGGGTGGCCTATCTTTCAACGACGGGTGTGTATGGCGATCATGGCGGCGGCTGGGTGAATGAAGATACACCGCTTGCCCCCAATACCGAGCGGGGACATCGACGACAATTAGCCGAAGCGGCGTGGGCCGCAGTGCCCGGGTTGCCTCTCCATATCTTCCGTCTCGCAGGCATTTATGGTCCGGGACGCAATGTGCTGGAGAGTTTGAGAGACGGCAGCGCCAAACGCGTGATCCGCAAGGGCCAAGTGTTCAGCCGCATTCATGTGGAAGACATTGCCGGCATTCTCGAAGCGTCGATTGTGCGCCCCGATCCCGGTCGCGCCTATAATGTGGCCGACGATGAACCTTGCCCGCCGCAGGATGTGATTTCCCATGGTGCAGAATTACTGGGGATCAAGCCGCCGCCGGAGATTGCTTTCGAAGATGCAACACTGTCACCGGCGGGGCGCAGTTTTTTCATGGATTCAAAACGGGTGTCGAATGCCCGGGTAAAAGATGAGTTGGGGTATAGGTTTCAATTTCCGGATTACAGGGTCGGGTTGAAGAGTTTGGTGTAAGTGCCAATTGAAAAAAGTCCCTCATCCGTCTCGCTGCGCTCGCCACCTTCTCCCGCAAGCGGGAGAAGTGAAGGTCATTTCACCTCTCCCGCTTGCGGGAGAGGTCGGCGCGCAAGCGCCGGGTGAGGGAATTCCAAACTCACACCCCGTCCCCGTCCACCCGCGTTGCCAATTGCAACACCGTTTCCCGCATGATCCTCAGTTGCGGCTCGGTTGACAACCGGTGATCGCCACCCTTGATCAATGTCAGTGTAACATCGCCCTGCAAAGCGTCCATGGTTCTGACAGCGTGATCAGGCGGCACGTCGGTGTCTTCAGTGCCTTGCAGGATGCGCACCGGAAAAGGCAAGCCAAGACCTTCTGCCAGCAAACCGTGGCGGGTGCCGTCTTCAATCAATTGATAGGTGATCGGGTAGGGTGCGCCGTAATCCGAGGGCTGGCGCCACACACCGTCCCGCAGCAAGGTCTCACGATCATCCTCCGACATTTTCGTCCACATCAGAGCGCTGGTCATATCGGTTGCAGGAGCAATCAACACCATGCCACCGATGCGGCGAAAGGCGGCCTCGTCTTCCGCCATCAGTCGTTTTGCCAACAACAGCGCCAACCATCCCCCCATTGAGGAGCCCACGATAATGCGCTTGTTGCGGGTGTGGTTGAGGAACATGTGGGTGGCCTGTTCCAGCCATTGCGAAATCGTGCCATCGGTGAAAGCGCCTGATGACTTGCCGTGGCCCGAATAGTCAAAGCGCAGGCACATGCGGCGTCGGGCACGGGCAAGGTCGGCCAGGCTCTCTCCCTTGCTGCCCGTCATGTCAGACATGAAGCCGCCCAGCCAGAAGAAGCCGCAGGGGCCAAATTCGTCATTCGGGCCGTCTTTCAGGTAGGCCAGCCGGAAATCCATCAATTTGTCGTCAAACGCCACGCGTGCCATCGTCGAATTGCCCTTCATTTGTGCGGAGTTTCTTGCTAACGACTACGGGCCGGATTCGCAATTGTTGCGGTCAGGCGCCCAACAACCGGAGAGATTTGACGCTTGAGCCTACCACCCCGCCGCCCTTCGACCAACCGCAATGCCCCCCCGCCCACCCGCGAGGATGAGCACAGGATCAACAATCGCATCGAAGCCCGCGAAGTGCGCCTCATCGGTGCAGACGGTGCCAATGTTGGCGTGGTGCCGACACGGCAAGCCCTGATCATGGCGGATGAGGCCGGTCTCGACCTCGTTGAAATTTCACCGGATGCCCAGCCGCCGGTTGCCAAGATTCTCGACTACGGCAAGTTCCGTTTCCAGGAACAGAAGAAAGCCGCCGAAGCCCGGAAGAACCAGAAGATTGTTGAGCTGAAAGAAATCAAGCTCCGTCCGATGATTGACGACCACGATTTCGATACCAAGATGAAAGCGGCGCGTCGTTTCTTTGAAGACGGCGACAAGGTGAAGTTCACCCTGCGCTTTCGTGGCCGCGAAATGGACCATCAGGATCTGGGCTACAAGCTGCTGCTGCGCGTCAAAGCCGGAATGGCAGACATGGCCAAGGTGGAGTTGGAACCAAAGCCCGAGGGACGGCAAATCATCATGATCTTGGCGTCAAAGCCAAAGAGCTGAATCTTCACTTCTCCCGCTCGCGGGAGAAGGTGGATCGCGCGAAGCGCGAGACGGATGAGGGACGTGAAGACTTCCCTCACCAGCCGCTTCGCGGCGTCCTCTCCCGCAAGCGGGAGAGGTGAAGGAATTGAATTATTCAGCCGCCATGCGTTCACCGACCACGTCAAACTTCCTGAAATTCTCGGTGAACAATCCAACCAGCTTGTCTGCTGCCACATCGTAAGACTTGCCATCACCCCAGCATGCACGCGGGTTCAGCAGTTTTGCATCAACACCCGCAATGGCGACTGGCACGGCAAAACCAAAATTTTCGTCACGGCGCATTTCAACATTATTGAGCGCACCAGACAACGCGGCGTTTACCAGCGCCCGCGTCACGGCAAGCGGGAAGCGCGAGCCTACGCCATAGGCGCCACCCGTCCAGCCTGTGTTGACGAGGTAACACGGTACTTTGTGCGCGCGCATGCGTTCCGCCAACATATCTGCGTATACTGACGGATGTCTTGGCAAAAACGGTGCACCAAAACAGGCCGAGAAGGTAACTTGCGGTTCGGAAATGCCGCGTTCAGTGCCTGCGACTTTCGCCGTGTAACCCGACATGAAGTGATACATCGCCTGTTCTTCCGTCAACCTGGCAATCGGTGGCAACACGCCAAACGCATCAGCCGTCAACATGATGATGACTTTTGGTGGTGGCGCTTTTCCCGTTTTTGATGCGTTTGCAATGGCACTCAAGGGATAGGCCAAGCGTGTATTTTCCGTCAGTGTTTTGTCCGAAAAATCCACTTCGCGCGTGTCATGATCAACCACAACATTTTCCAATACCGTGCCCCAGCGCAGGGCGGCGGCATGGATTTCTGGTTCATTGGCGGCCGACAGGTTGATGGCTTTGGCATAACAGCCGCCCTCGAAGTTGAACACGCCATTGTCCGACCAGCCATGCTCGTCGTCGCCAATCAGGCAGCGTTCAGGATCGGTGGAAAGTGTGGTTTTTCCTGTGCCACTCAGCCCAAAGAAAATCGCCGTGTCGCCGTTTTTGCCCACATTTGCCGAACAATGCATGGGCAACACGCCCTTCATCGGGAGCAGGTGGTTCAACACGGTGAACACCGATTTCTTGATCTCGCCCGCGTAATGCGTGCCGCCGATGAGAACCAGACCCGCTTTCAAATCCATGGCAATCACGGTTTCCGAGCGCGTGCCGTGTTTGGCCGGATCAGCCTTGAATGTGGGCAGGCAGATGATGGTAAGTTTTGGCGTGAAGGCTTTGCCTGCCTCAGGCTTGATCAACAAATGGCGGATGAACAGTGCCTGCCATGCGTGCTCTGTGATGACGCGGGTTTGCAGCGCGTGGGCAGCGTCAGCGCCACCGACCAAGTCTTGCACAAACAGCGACTTCATGCGGGCATGCGCCAGCATATCCGTTTTCAGTGCGTCAAATTGTTTTTGTTCGAGACACTGGTTGTTGTCCCACCACACATTTCCATCGGTGGCAGAATTGCGGACTATGAATTTGTCTTTGGCGCTGCGGCCTGTGTGGGCACCGGTGGTGACGGCAAGCCCGCCAGTTGCGGTGACTTGTGCTTCGCCGCGGTCCACGGCCTCCTGGAAGAGCACCGCATCCACCGCATTCCAGGAAATGCACTTGGCCCAGCGCAAGCCCAGAATGGCAAGCTGTGCGCGGATGACGGGATTGAGCAGATCATTGACAGCATTCATGGGCGTTCTCCGTGACAGGGATGTTTCCTGCCTTGAAGAAATCTTTGCTGATGTTTTGAATGATGTAAAGAGGTATTTACATCATTGGTTTACGTTATCGTAAATCAATATTTGATGTGTTTACATCTCTTCAATCCGATAGAACTTTGCTGCTGTTCCCCCGAATATTTTCGCATTCTCCGCCCGCTGGCCCACAATGCTTTGCGCCGTATCATGCCAGCTTGCATAACTGCCGTTCAAATCCAGCACCGGCCAGTCAGACCCCCACATCACCCGGTCTGCGCCGAAACTTGAAATCACATGTTGGGCATAGGGTTTGAGGGTTTCCGTTGTCCAGCCGGGTCGCGCTTCCGTGGCGATGCCGGACAACTTGCAGAACACCGGGGTATAACGGGCGATGGCGGCCATCTTGGTGGCCCAGGGCTCGTATTGCTCCTCGCGGATCACGGGCTTCATGCAGTGGTCAATCACTGTCCGCATTTTAGGATAGGTGTCAAACAGCTTGCGGAACGGATCAAGGTGGATTGGAAAGCCCAGCGCGTCAAAAGTGAGATCAAGGTCAATGATTGCGGCAAAGGCCCATTGCACCTCTTTCCGCTGCATCCACAGAGGATCCGCCAAATCCTGAATCATCGGTCGGACACCTGCGAATTTCGGATGGTGTTTCAGCCGCGCCAAATGCTTCAGGTCATCACGGTTTTCAAAATCCACCCAACCCACAACCTTGGCCACAAAATCTGTGGCATCGGCAATGCCCAACATGAATTCGGTTTCGTTGACGGTGGGGGCCGCCTGCACCAGCACGGTCTTGTCGATATGATGCGCCTTGAGGTGTGCTGCCATGTCGTTTGGCATGATGGTGCGACGCAAGGGCATGGCACCCTCGCTGTCCATCCAGCCATAGTCACCGCGCGCCGGATTCCAGAAATGCTGATGCGCATCAATTTTCATGGTGTGGGTGCGCGAGGGTCAATCAAACCCTCAGCCTTCAATTGTTTCCAGAGTTTTTTTGGAATTTTGGCACTCATGGTTTTCACATTCTGCTCCACTTCCCTGGGGCTGACGGCACCGGGCAGCACCGATACAACAGACGGGTGCGTGAGGGGAAAGCGCAGTGCTGCTTGCGCAAGCTTCACCTTGTGGGACTTGCAGACTTTCTCGATTTTTCCAACGCGATCAAGGATGGCTTTCGGCGCTGGTTCGTAATTATAGAATGCACCTTTTTTCGCACCCGTGGCGAGAATGCCGGAATTGTACGGCCCACCCAGCAAAATGCCGATGCCGCGCTTTTCGCAAAGCGGCAGGAACGAATTCAGGGATTGTTCCTGCTCCAGCAGCGTATAGCGCCCCGCCAACAGGAAAAGGTCAAAGTCACCCTGCTCAGCCATGGTCTGGGACACCTGCCACTCGTTCACACCCACGCCAAAGGCCTTGATGACTTTTTCGTCGCGGAGTTTTTGAAGCGCCTTGATGCCGCTTGTCATTACAGTATTGATGTGCGCGTCACTGGCTTCCTTGCTGCCATGTGTCCAGATATCGCAATCATGCACCAGCAGGATGTCGATGGTGTCGAGGCCCAGACGCTCAAACGAAAACTCGAACGAGCGCATGAAGCCGTCATAACTGTAGTCAAATTTCTCTTTGCGCGAGGGCGTGTTGAAAAACTTGCCGATGGCGGCCCGTTCCGTGGGCGTACTCATTTCAAGCACACGGCCCACCTTGGTCGAGACGATATAGTCGCTGCGCTTTTTGTCATAAAGGAAATTGCCAAGTCGCGTCTCCGACAGGCCCAACCCGTAAAACGGGGCCGTATCAAAATAACGGATGCCCGCCGTCCACGCCGCTTCAAATGTGTCCAGCGCTTGCCGGTTTGAATGCGGCCGATAAAGATTGCCCAAGGGGGCTGCGCCAAAGCCCAGTTCGGTAAAATTCAACTCAGCACCCGATGGGGCCTTGAAACGGCGTTTTTTCATCGTGTTGGCCCTCGCATTGCTGTTGTGTTGTCTGGCGATCAAGTCTAATGAACTGTTATATCAGTTTGCAAGATGAATTCACCATGAGCCTCGAAATTATTCAGAAACCCTCCATGATCCGTTTGAACGGCGCTGACAATGTGCTGGTGTCCACCCGCATTGTCGAGAAGGGTGAAACCACGTTTGAAGGTATCGCCACACGCGCCAGAATCATGCGTGGCCACAAGATGGCATCCACCGCCATTGTGGAAGGAACACCCATCCGAAAGTTCGGCCAGATCATCGGTTTTGCCAAAGGCAACATTGAAGCGGGTGACTGGGTGCATGAGCACAATGTGGTAATGGGTGAACTCGCCCATGATTACGCCTATGCGCAGGCCGCAAAAATCGAAACCGTATTGCCTGAGTCCGAACGCGCGACGTTCCAGGGCTATCGCCGCAAAAATGGCAAGGTGGGGACGCGCAATTATATCGGCATCATGACCTCGGTGAATTGCTCGGCCACGGTGGCCACCTTGATTGCCAAGGAAATGTCAAAGCCGGGCATGCTGGATGATTTTCCCAACATCGACGGCGTAGTGGCGTTGCGGCAGGACAATGGCTGCGTGATTGATTATCGCGGCGTGATCTTCGATACTTTCAAACGCACAGCCTGGGGCTATGCCACCAATCCCAACATGGGCGGCGTCTTGATGGTGGGGCTGGGCTGCGAAGGCTTTCAAATCCCGCGCTTCAAGGAAGCCTACAAGGTGGAGGAGGGTGACACCTTCCGCACCATGACCATTCAAGAGACGGGCGGTACACGCAAAACCGTGGAGGCAGGCATCAAGGCCGTCATGGACATGCTGCCGCATGTCAACAACGTGAAGCGCGAGACGTGCCTTGCATCAGACTTGATCGTGGCGCTGCAATGTGGCGGTTCGGATGGCTACTCCGGTATCACCGCCAACCCGGCACTTGGATCAGCCGTTGATATTCTGGTGCGCCATGGCGGAACTGCGATTCTGTCAGAGACGCCTGAAATCTATGGTGCCGAACATCTGCTCACCCGTCGTGCCGCCACCAGAGAGGTCGGTGAGAAACTGGTGGGCATCATCAAGTGGTGGGAAGACTATACCCGCCGCAACAATATGGAAATGAACAATAACCCGTCGCCCGGCAACAAGCTGGGTGGCCTCACCACCATTCTCGAAAAATCATTGGGGGCCGCAGCCAAGGGCGGCACCACCACATTGCAAGCCGTCTATAACTACGCCGACCCCGTCACTGCCAAGGGCTTTGTGTTCATGGATACGCCGGGTTATGATCCCGTCGGTGCCACAGGCCAGGTGGCGGGTGGGGCCAATGTCATGTGCTTTACCACGGGGCGTGGCTCTGCCTATGGCAACAAGCCCTGCCCTTCAATCAAGCTTGCCACCAACACGACAATCTACAATCAGATGATCGAGGACATGGATATCAATTGCGGTGACGTGATTGAAGGCGTGTCACTGGAAACCAAAGGCCAGCAGATTTTCGACCTGATCCTGAAAACCGCATCAGGCCAGAAGACCAAATCCGAAGAGCTGGGCTATGGCGAGAATGAATATGTGCCCTGGTATATCGGCGCGGTGATGTAGAACGGAACAACCGTCATTCCAAACGTCCGCCCTTCGCGGGCGATTTGGAACCCCACTTTTTCAGCCATTTTTGCACCATGATTCTGCTTCATCCCACAGCTTCCCGGCCTTAACCTTGCTGTCAGACTTGGACCGCTAAAAAGGCTCCGGGGTGGAGTTGCGTTGATGGGTGTTTTCGGGGGCAAGAAAAAGCCAAAGGGCAAAGGCCGGGCAGAGCCGCGCCTGTTTGCCGATGCGCCGCCGCCGCGTGGACGCAATGCAAAAAAACCACCTAAGCCACCCCGCCGGTTTTTCCGCTGGCTGTTCAAGATGTTTTTTGCGTTTGCCTTCTGGGGCAGTGTTGCGGCGGCTGGCCTGTTTGCCGTGACGTGGTTTTCGCTCGACCAGAAGGGCCTGTTCCAGGTGCCGCAACGCGAGCCCGGCATCATGCTGCTGGCCAGTGACGGCAGCGAGATTGCAGAGCAAGGCACATTCTTTGGCGATGCCGTGGACATGGCGGAATTGCCTGACTACGTGCCCAACGCCATCATCGCCATTGAAGATCGGCGATTTTATTCACACTACGGCGTCGATCCCATCGGCATCACCCGTGCCATGGTCCGCAATGCCATGCGCGGACAAATGCGGGAAGGTGGCTCAACCCTGACACAGCAGTTGGCCAAGAACCTGTTCCTCAGCCATGAACGCACCTTCAGCCGGAAAGCCCAGGAACTGGTGTTTGCGGTTTGGCTCGAATCCAAATTCAGCAAGGACGAGATCCTTCAACTTTACCTGAACCGTGTCTATTTCGGCGGCGGTGCCAATGGCATCGACAAGGCGGCACGGACGTTTTACGGAAAGTCAGCCTATGAATTGACCTTGATGGAAGCGGCAACTTTGGCCGGACTGCTGAAGGCTCCCACTACCTATAATCCGGCACGCAATCCGGAAGAAGCGTCAGCCCGTGCCAAGCTGGTTTTGGCCAATATGGTCACCGAAGGTTACATCACCAAGGAAGAGGCGCTGGACGCAGTCGACAATCCGTCAAAAGCCGCGACCCATGATTTTACCCCGGCCACACAATATGCCGTGGACTGGATCAACACGCAGCTGCCGCTGCTGATCAAAAAACAAACCCAGTCCCTGATCATTGAAACCACCATCGAGCCCAATCTGCAGGCCAATGCGGAAAACGTGTTGCGGAAACGACTGGCCGACAATGCGAAAAAGCTGAACGTGTCGCAGGGTGCCGTTGTCACCATGGATGGCACGGGTGCCATCCGCGCGCTTGTCGGCGGGCGCAGTTACAAGCGCAGCCAGTTCAATCGCGCCACCGAAGCCAAACGACAACCGGGTTCGGCCTTCAAGGCTTTTGTGTATCTGGCGGCCATGGAAAACGGTTATCGACCGGACTCGGTTGAAGTGGATGAGCCCGTCAAGATTGGAAACTGGAGTCCGGAAAACTACAAGCGAAAATATCTGGGTCCGGTGTCGCTGGATCAGGCTTTCGCTTTGTCCCTGAACACGGTTGCGGCCAAACTCACGCAAGCTGTATCTCCGTCAAGCGTCACACAAGTGGCCAAGCGTTTGGGCATCACATCAAAGCTGGGGCAGGATGCGTCAATTGCGCTGGGCACATCGGAAGTCTCCCTGCTTGAAATGACAACCGCTTTCACGCCTTTTGCCAATGGCGGGCGGGCGGTTGAACCTTTCATTGTGAAACGCATCCTGTCCCGTGATGGCTCGGTGCTTTACACACGCGGCGGCGACGGTTTAGGGCAAGTGATTGGTGAACGTGAACTTGGCGACATGAATGCCATGATGCGGCAGGTGATCCTCACAGGTACGGGCACCAAAGCGCGTTTTGACGGGCAGGACATGGGCGGTAAAACCGGCACATCGCAGGATTATCGTGACGCTTGGTTTGTGGGATACACGCCCTATCTGGTCACTGGTGTATGGATG
This sequence comes from Hyphomicrobiales bacterium, assembly GCA_043754325.1. Classification (GTDB taxonomy): domain Bacteria; phylum Pseudomonadota; class Alphaproteobacteria; order Rhizobiales; family Aestuariivirgaceae; genus Aestuariivirga. The sequence continues at coordinate 16,231 of JAYUVC010000087.1, read as the reverse complement.
GGCAATGACGACAATACGCCCACAAAAAAAGTCACAGGCGGTTCATTGCCAGCCCTGGTGTGGCGCGACATCATGCAACAGGCGCATCGCGGCATGCCGGAACTGCCGCTGCCGGGACAACCGTCGCCAGCGTCTGAGCCTGACATGCAGGTGTCTGATGTCAACGAGGTGATTGAGCCGTCACCACAGGTGGCCCAACCCACAGAACAATCGGATGTGCGCAAAGTCGAACGCCGCAAGCGCGAACGTGGGTTATTGGCAAGGTTGTTTGGGCTGGATGAGGATAAGCCTGTGAAGAAGGTGAAGCCCGGGATTTATGATTGAACCGTTCCATCGAGTTCAACTGCCACCAATCCTTCGAGGCTCGCAAGGGCTCGCACCTCAGGATGAGGGATGGCAGTTTATTCTCTCACCCTGAGGGACGGTAGTTATTCCCTTACCCTGAGGGATGGCAGAATTCCCTCACCCTGAGGTGCCCGCCCTGTTGCGGGCCTCGAAGGGCCTCGCGCAATAATTTTCAATTCCTCACACCCCGTGATGCAACGTATGCCCATGCGCCTTCAACCACTGTTTTGCTGCCTTGGTCTGCACACAATGCGTCAGCACGTGACGCCAGAATTTCGCACCATGGTTCATTTCTTTCAAATGCGCCACTTCATGTGCAGCAACATAATCCAGCACAAAGGGCGGGGCCAATATCAGCCGCCATGAATATGACAGTGCGCCGTCGGCAGAACAGGAACCCCAACGGCTCTTTTGATCGCGCACGGTGAGTTTTGAAAACCCGCATTGCATTTTCGCGGCATAGCCTGTGGAGGCAATGCGTAAATCCAGTTCCGCCTGTTGCTTTAACCAATCGACCAAGCGCCGCTGGCAATGTGCTTCCGTGCCAGATACCGAAATGGTTTTGACAACAGGATCAACTTGCACCAAACCCCGCGCTTTTCCCGTCCGGACAATTTGCATCTCCACGCCGCGCAACATGATTTTATCCGTAGACTGATCATCTTGTTTCCGGCCGCGATGCGCGAGCGTGTTCTGCATCCAGATTTTAGACGCTTCAATAAAACGAATGGAAGCGATCTGGCTTTGTCGTTTGGGAATGGTAAGCACGAAGCTCTCGCCATCACGATCAAGCCGCAATACCATGCGGCGCGCCGTGGCGTGGCGTTTCAAACTTACCAGCACGCTCAAACCATCGAGTTCAACCGTCACGGGGTCCAGCGGCTTCAAAGGCGCCGGGGACGATTTGCCAAACAACATCTGCCGCAACGGCAGCATGGTCAGCGTCCGGCGTGGGCTTGGGTAAAGGCGTTGATGACGGGAACGACATCGCTCAAGAAGCGTTTCCCGGAAAACACGCCGTAATGTCCCACACCCTTTTGCACATGGTCGGTTTTCATTGCAGCAGGCAGTGCCGCGCAAAGCTTGTGCGCTGCCTGGGTTTGGCCTGGCCCCGTGATATCGTCGCGTTCACCTTCAATCGTCAGCAGCGCTGTATCGGTGATAAATTCCGGCGTCACATGTTCGCCGCGATAATGATAGGTGCCCTTGGCCAGGCGCTGGTTGATGAAAACACGCTCAATGGTTTGCAGATAAAATTCCGCATCAAGATCCATGACTGACAGATATTCATCATAAAAATCCTGCACCTTGTCGGCTGAGGGAAGATCACCTTCAACCATATGCCAGTACAAATCGCGATGTGCCGTCACATGGCGGTTGGTGTTCATCGAGATGAAGCCTGCAAGCTGGATAAAGCCCGGATAGACTTTGCGGCCAACGCCTGCATGGGGCGGCGGCACGTCAGAAATCATGTTGTTGCGGAACCACATCTCGCCCTTTTCCTGCGCCAGCTTGTTGACGGCGGTGGGGTTGAAACGTGTATCGACGGGTCCACCCATCAGGATCATGCTGGAGGGCACAAGCGGGTCTTTCCGCGCATTCATCAGCGACACGGCAATCATCACCGGCACTGAAGGCTGACACACGGCCATCACATCGGCGCGTTCGCCGAGCACATGCAGCATCTCGATAACATAGTCAGTGTAGTCATCAAGATCGAAAGCACCTGCATTTGCAGGAACAGTGCGGGCATCGGCCCAGTCCGTCACATAAACGTCGTGGTTGGGAAGCATACCTTCGACAGTGTTGCGCAGCAGTGTTGCAAAGTGGCCGGACATGGGTGCCACGATCAGCAATTTGCGACCGGGTGCTGCATTTTTTTTCCTGAAATGCAAAAGGCGGCAAAACGGTTTTTGCCAGACCACATGCTCCTCAACATCAACCTGACCTCCAGCGGTCTTGATGTTGTCGATGTCAAAGGTCGGTTTTGAATAGCGGCGGGTAATGCGTTCAAACATTTGCAGCGTAGCGCGTGTCTGCTTGCCCAGTTGTGTGCCGCTAAAGGGGTTGGCTTCATTCAGCCAAAATTCCGCTCCTGCCATTGCCGCAAGACGTAAGGGTGCCACGGCAGCGTGCTGCATCTCGAACATTTGATAAAGCATTTGGCTACACGTCCCTTTTGTTGCACCGCACTGTAACCTTGCGCAGTCCGGTTAACAAGCCCTCAATGCGGGTCCTGACGTCTAGTTCCTGCCCAAGGCCTGCTTTATTCCGCCCGCCAATGCCTTGGCGTCTGTCGAGTAGCTGAAATGTTTCAGAAACCTGCCGTCTGCTCCCATCAGGTATATGACGGCGGAATGATCCATCTGATAGTTTCCGGGATCAGCCTTGATCTCCTGTTTGGCGTAAAACACCCGGTAGGTTCCAGCCATTTTGGCAATCTGGGCGGGGCTTCCGGTGAGGCCGGCAAAGCGTTCACCGAAGTTGCTGACGTAGGATGCCATGACCTGAGGCGTGTCACGCTCTGGGTCGACAGTCACAAAAATCGGCTGGATATCGGCCCCGCTTTCGCCCATTTCCGTCAAGGCCGCCGCCATGACCTGCAATTCGGTCGGGCAGACGTCGGGGCAAAACGTGAAGCCGAAAAACAGCAGCATGGGCTTGCCCAGATAGGTTTTGTCGGTGACAGTTTCACCCTTCTGGTTGACCATGGTGAAAGGACCACCCACCAGCGCCACACCCGAACCTGTGGGTATTACCTTGTTCGAGATCAGGGCATAGGAGCCCAGGGCAAGTGCCACGAGCAAGGTCAAAAGTCCAAAGATGACGGAAGGTCGTAAAAGTGGTTGCGTGTTTTGTTTCATGTGCATCTTGATATATCATGCCTCTGACGAACACACCCGAAACAATTCTGTCACAGGACAATGACTGATACACTCCGCACATATGCCCCACGGCTTTTGGGAATAGGCCAGCATCAGGCACCGCTTCGTCTGCGCACACTCATTCGCCTGCGCTGGTTGGCGGTAATCGGGCAGACCGGCACTGTGCTGCTGGTCTCCATCGTGTTGCGCTATCAGCTACCCTTGGGGGCCTGTCTTGCGGTGATTGCGCTGTCAGCCTGGCTCAATGTGTTTCTGGCCTTCCGCTGGCGTGCGGGGCAAATATTGTCCACACGGGCGGCAGGGCTTTTGCTGGCCTATGACGTGGTGCAACTGGCGGGTCTTTTGTACCTGACTGGCGGATTGCAGAATCCGTTTGCATTCCTGTTTCTGGTTCCTGTCACCGTATCAGCCACGGCACTGACCCTGCGCTGGACCCTGTCACTTGGCATCCTGGCTTTTGCCTTTTCGTCTGTTCTGGCATTCATTCACTTGCCCCTGCCGTGGCGGGCGGGGGCTGAATTTTCACTGCCTGCAACTTATATAGGGGGCATGTGGATTGCCATTGTCTGCGGCACGGGTTTTTCTGCTGTCTATGCACGGCGAATGGCGGAGGAAGCACAGATGATGTCGGCAGCCCTCAATGCCACGGAAATGGTATTGGCGCGTGAACAGCGCCTGTCGGCCCTTGATGGATTGGCCGCTGCGGCCGCGCATGAACTGGGAACCCCGCTTGCCACCATTGCACTTGTTGCCAAAGAGCTGAAACGCGAATTTCCCAGTGACGGTCCCCATGCCGAAGACATTGACCTGTTGATCAGCCAGGCCGCACGCTGCCGCGAGATTCTGGCGAAACTGTCCAATCGTGAGCAGACCGAAGATAAAATCTACGGCCAGGTCAAAGTCTCATCCTTGCTCGAAGATCTGGTGGCCCCCTTGCGCGGCTCTGATCTGCAGATCAAGGTCACCTGTGGGGCTGAAGGTGCAGAAACGCCGGAGCCTGTTCTGCTGCGCAATCCCGGTCTGTCTTACGGCCTGTCAAACATTCTGGAAAACGCCATTGATTTTGCCGAGACTCTCGTCGAAGTCCACGCCACATGGACAGCGTCCTCCATCACCTTGCGCGTAATCGATGATGGACCCGGTTTTGACAGTTTCATCTTTGACCGCTTGGGGGACCCCTTTGTGACCACCAGACCGGGTTATGACGACGCTGTGGATTCACAGGGCGCACGCGGCCACGAAGGCATGGGGCTTGGACTGTTCATTGCCAAAACCCTGCTCGAACGCTCAGGTGCTGCCGTCTCGCTTTCAAACCGGAAGCATCCGGATCAAGGAGCCAGTGTCAAACTGCAATGGCCCCGCCACAGCATCGACGTAGGCCCGTTTCCCTCCAAAGCGCTTGACCCTAAACCAACTCAACGACTGTGACGTAACAACGATGGTGAACATGATGATCCAACCGCAAGACAAAACCCTTCTGCTCGTCGATGACGACAAGCCCTTTCTCACGCGCCTCGCGCGCGCCATGGAAACCCGTGGCTTTGCTGTGCGCATGGCCGACACGGTGGCTGAAGGCATTGCCCAGGTCAAAGCCCAGGCCCCCGGCTATGCTGTCGTTGACCTGCGCCTCGGAGATGGCAACGGGCTTGACGTGATCGAGGCGCTGCACGCTGCAAGGCCCGAAGCCCGCGTTGTGGTGCTCACGGGCTATGGCAACATTGCCACTGCTGTGACGGCGGTAAAACTGGGTGCGATCGACTACCTCGCCAAACCTGCGGACGCTGATGCAGTTTATGGCGCGTTGATGTCTGAAACCGCAGAAGCACGTAACGCGCTGCCGGAAAATCCAATGTCTGCCGACCGCGTGCGCTGGGAACATATCCAGCGGGTGTTCGAATTGTGCAGCCGCAACGTATCGGAAACTGCGCGGCGGCTGAACATGCATCGTCGAACATTGCAACGCATTTTGGCAAAGCGGGCGCCGAAGTAAGGGAGTTCGTCGCAACGGCCGACCCTTCGAGGCCCGCAAGAGGGCGGGCGCCTCAGGGTGAGGGGTCGTGTGGAATGTTACCGAAATTCTATCGAAACTTGATCACCTCAGCCAATCCCTCATCCTGAGGTGCGAGCCCTTGCGAGCCTCGAAGGGCTGGTTGTTACAAATAAACTCTCACGGATCCCAAAGCCCATGCAGTCGCTGGGCTGCCACCCTTGCAAACAACAGCGTTACAGCTTTCCGTCTTGCTGCCGCCAATGGATGCGGCGGAGCATCCCGCAAAATCTCCGCGCCATACTGGTCGGCCACGATCAACCCGGCATCTGTCGGCATGATGATGTGATCCAGTGACGTTGGCACTGCAAAAAACAACTGGTCGCAATAGTCGCGGTATTCCGGCCATTTGCCATCAACATGGAAATCTTCCGGCGAAGATTTGATTTCAATAATCCAGATTGCGCCATCGGGTTTGATCGCCGTCACATCCGCCCTGCGGCCGGATGCCAGCGTAAATTCTGTCAACACCGCATAGCCCAGATCCCGCAACAAACGACAAAGGCCACGTTGCACCGCGGCAGCCGTCAGAGACTGTCTGCCATCGGGCGCGGGTTGCAGATAAATCGTGGCTGGCCGTTGCAGTAACATGTGAGTTGCAGCTTATCCTGTTCACGCCATTGTTTCGCAAAATGCAGGTGCTGGTCAACCGGCTTTGCGGGAGAGGCCATGGCGGATGTGGAGTTTCCGCAAAGTTCAGTCCTCGTCAAATTTCCGGGTGACCAGGTCTTCCAACGCCGACATGGCCGCATCGGCTTGTGGGCCTGAAGCCTCCACCAGGATTTGCGTGCCAATCGACGCCGCAAGCATCATCAGGCCCATGATTGATGTGCCAGGCACTGTTTGCCCATCGCGGCTGACGCTCACACTGGCATCAAAGCCTTCGGCGCATTTCACAAATTTGGCTGAGGCACGGGCATGCAGGCCACGCTGGTTGGTGATGTTCATCTCACGCACGATGGTTGACATGTCAGTCTCCAAGCACCTGACTGGCAATATTGATATATTTGCGTCCGGCATCCTGGGCGGCTGATGCGGCCTTGTGCAAATTGCAATCGATGCGAATGCGGGCCAGTTTTACCAACATGGGCAAATTCAGCCCCGCCACCACTTCCACCTTGCCTTCCTGCAACAGGGAAATGGCAAGATTTGAGGGCGTGCCGCCAAACATGTCCGTCAGGATGATGACGCCAACGCCTGTTTCTACCCGGGCCACTGCGGCGGCGATGTCGTTGCGGCGCTGGTCCATGCGGTCGTCAGGGCCGATGCAGATGGCTTCAATGTGGGACTGCTTGCCCACCACATGTTCCATGGCGTGGATGAATTCATGGGCCAGACGGCCATGGGTGACGATCACCAAACCAATCATGCGAAACGCACTTCAACAACCATCTGCCGCCCCTCAAACACTTCCAGAGGATGGGTGTTTACGCTCACCGTGCGAGGTGGGCAAGCGGGCCTTACAACTGTTTTGGCTGTGCGGCCAACCTTGCCCAAGCCACGCGCAACCTCGACGCCGCTGAAGGTTTTGAGGGGTCTATCAAGATGTTGGGAATGGAGATGCCAAGGATTTGCGTGAACATGTCCTCTGGTTGCGGCAGGCGTTCGATGTGGGCGGCAGGCCTTAAATCAACAACCAGAACCAGAGGCACATTCTGCACAGCTTCGAGATTCAGCACATCGTGGCCACGGACTTCCAGCAAGCCCGCAATGGGTTCAGGACAAGACACCAGAATGGTTTCACCTTCGCAACGCAGCACCGTCTGGTCATCGGCCACCAGGGTTGTGGTGATGGTCTGTCCCGTCAAGCCGGTTCCGGAACTCTCAAGCAGCTGCAAGGCGAGATCAGATTTACCCGCACCGCTGGCACCCCTGATCATAACAGCAGTGCCGTTCAAGCTGACCGTTGTGGCATGCAGACGCATTGTTTCACTCATGTGGTTCGTACTGGCGCACCAGCTGCACCAAGGGCTGGCAACTGAACGATGAAACGGGCTCCCAACACTGTTTTCTCTCCCTGCGCATTGGCGCGACCCAATCGGTTCTCGGCCCAGATGCGGCCCTTGTGGGCATCAACGATCTGACGGGAGATGGCAAGGCCCAAGCCGGAGTTGTTGCCAAAACTTTGTTCCGGCCTGTCGGTATAAAACCGTTCGAATACACGTTCCAGATTTTCAGGCCGGATGCCCGGACCTGAATCTTCCACACGCACCTCAATCACATTGCCAGCACGGCGCAGGCGCACCTGAATTTTTGAGCCAGGCGAGGTAAAGGAGCGGGCATTGTCGACGAGATTGCGGAAGACTTGTGAGAGGCGTGATTCCTGGCCTGCAATGGCGTAGGCGTCGACTTGATCCAACCCGGCATGCGGCGCTTGTACATTCAATGCAACTTCAGCCATACCAGGTTTTGCGAGTTCGTTTGACATCGTGGTGATATTGCCGAGAAGTGCAGCAAGATCAGATGGTTTGGCTTCCGTGCGGGCCAGTTCAGCGTCAAGCCGCGATGCATCTGAAATATCGGTGATCAAGCGGTCCATGCGTTTTACGTCTTGCTTGACGATTTCAATCAAACGGTTGCGCTGCTCGTCTTTTTTTACAACCTGCAAGGTTTCAACCGCACTCCGCAATGAGGTCAGCGGGTTTTTGAGTTCATGCGCCACGTCGGCGGCAAAAGCTTCGATGGCGTCGATGCGCGAGTAGAGTGCGCCTGTCATGTCACGGAGGGAACCAGACAGATTTCCAATCTCGTCGCGCCGCGTCGTGAAGTCCGGAATTTCAACGCGTCTGGAAATGCCGCGCCTGACCTGTTGCGCTGCTGCCGACAGGCGGCGGATCGGGTTGGCGATGGTGCCTGCCAGCAGTGCTGACAGGAGAAGTGTGACAACCGCTGCAAAACTGAACGTGAAAATCACGACCTGCCGTTCAGCCCGCAACACGTCGTCGATTTCGCCGCCCTTGTTACTCAATACCAAAGCGCCGAGGACTGCACGGTAGCGCTGCACGGGGACCGATACCACGACGATGATCTCGCGGTTCTCGTCAAGCTTTACCTGCGACACGCTGGCCCCGTTCAGGGCTGCGGCGACTTCGGGATAGGTTTTGTTTTTGTCCAAGCCATATTCGCGGCGCACCGGATAGTCATACCCAAAAATATAGGTCTGCAGGCGGTTCCAGCGCCGCTGCCACCAGGACTGGTTTTGATCGCCTGCCTTGTTGTCGATGGTCTCGATAATGTCACCGCCATAAATGAACCGGCTGTCGACCACGAGGTTACCCTCTGTATCAATGATCTGGGCGCGGTTGCCGGTATTGGCCAGAAGCCTCCGCAACACGGGGCCTGCGGTTTCGGGATTGATGGGAAAATCCAGTCCGTCGGTCTGGTCATTTTCTGCTGTGGCGTCGGGCGTGTCTTGCAGGGAATTGGGGTCAATGACGATTGATCCCGTGTCGGCAGTGGCAGAGCCTGCGATTGCCGCAGCAATGATCTGGGCTTGCGTGCGCAGCGACTGTGCCTTGGCGTTGATCAGGCTTTCGCGGAACTGGTTGAAGTAGAGAATGCCGATGGCCAGAATGACGAGGCCCAGAAGATTGATCAGAAAGATCCGCGCAACCAAACTTCCGGGAGAAAACCTGTTCCAGAAGCCGCCTTTTGGTTTTGCCCCCGATGCAAGACTGTCCTGCAGCTCGACATCGTCAGTGTCGAGCCGTTCCGAAGGATCCTGTGGCTTTGGTGTGTCCAACATTGATTGTCAAAGTGCCGCTGAAATGACGGCACTGCAAGATCATTGTTCCTTGAAGCGGTAGCCCACGCCATAAAGCGTTTCAATGCCGTCAAAGGCTTCGTCGACCTGGTTGAACTTCTTGCGCAGGCGCTTGATGTGGGAGTCGATGGTGCGGTCGTCGACGTAGACCTGGTCGTCATAGGCTGCATCCATCAACGCATCGCGGCTTTTCACAATGCCGGGGCGTTGTGCAAGAGATTGCAGAATGAGAAATTCGGTGACGGTCAAGACAACGGGCTTGCCTTCCCAGGTGCAGGAGTGGCGGTCGGTATCCATGGCAAGCTTGCCGCGTTCAATAACCTTGGCGGCTTCGGTGGGTGTGGCACCCACTTCACGGGCACTGGCGCGGCGCAACACGGCTTTCACACGTTCAACCAGCAGGCGCTGGGAAAACGGCTTCTTGATAAAATCGTCGGCACCCATCTTGAGGCCAAAGAGTTCATCGATTTCGTCATCTTTTGAGGTCAGGAAAATCACGGGCAGATCGGTTTTCTGGCGGATGCGGCGCAAAAGTTCCATGCCGTCCATGCGCGGCATCTTGATATCGAAGATGGCCATATCGGGTGGATTGTCTTGCAAGCCCTGCAAGGCTGCGGCGCCATCATTGTACTTTTGCACGGTATAGCCTTCGGCCTCCATGGTCATGCCAACGGAGGTGAGGATATTGCGGTCATCGTCGACGAGTGCGATTGTGGGCATCTTCTTGCTCATTCCTGTGTTTGGTCCTTTGGCCGTCGTAGGTATGAAACTGGAACAAATTGTGGCAGAGGTATAGACGGTTCATTCTGGAATTGCGAGGGTTGAGCGATGGATGATCAGAAACAGCTGTCGTTGCGGCAGGCCAAGGTCATGCTGGCGGCGGCGCGTACGGCAACGCTTTCGGTGATTGATCCTGAAACAGGTGGTCCTTTCGGGGCGCTGGTGAATGTTGCTGTTGACATGCAGTCATGCCCGATCGTGCTGACCTCGACCCTGTCCCGGCACACGCAAGGCCTGCTGAAAGATGCGCGCGCCAGCATCATGGTACAGGGTGAGATTCCACTGGACCGTGATCCGCTGACGGAAATGCGGATGACACTGACGGGCACATTTGCGAAGTCAGAAGACGCCGAATTACGTGGAACCTATCTGTTGAGACATCCCTATGCAGAACTTTATGCGGATTTCGGTGACTTTGCCTTTTGGCACATGACACCTGAAAAGCTCTATGTCGTGGCAGGCTTTGGCCGTGTCTACAGTTATGATTTCGAGGCTTTGCTCGCAGCATGAAAATCCGTTCGATCCGTGCCACGCCTGTCAATATTCCGCTCACAGCGCCCCTACCGTTTCAGTTACGGCTCTATCGCGTCGCTGACCAAAACCATTATCGAGGTTGAGACGGAAAATGTCAGGTAGGGGACAGTTTGCTTTCTTGCGCGTGGCCACGAACGAGATGCAAACTGTCCTCGATCTTATACTGTCAGATCAGCTGTCGCACTGTTGGCAATCACCTCATCAGCATTCAGCATGTCGTTCGAGGCGATCCAGTTCTTCGCATAGGCTTCGTCATGGCCGTGGTCGAGGATGCGTTTGGTGAGGCGGCGTTCGAGTTCGGCTTTGCTGACGTTCACGAAAACCGAGATGTCAAAGAGCGGTTTCAGCGCGTTCCACGGTTCGCGCTTCAACAGCAGGTAAAGACCCTCAACAATGATGAAGCGGGTGTTTGCGTCGATCACATCAGCTGCCGCGCGGGAGAGTTCCGTGGTACGGTCAAACACCGGAATGGCAATGTCGGGTTCGCGTGATTTGATACGGGTGATCAAGTGCACAAATCCCGTGGCGTCAAAGGTATAATGCGCACCTTTGCGGGCGCGGTGGCCTCTGGCGTTCAAAACGATATCATCGAAATGAAAGCCGTCCATGGGCACCACGACTGCTGTTTCAGCTTTTGCCAACAGGGACTTGAGAAGCGCGTCGGCGAAGGTGGATTTGCCTGAACCCGGAGCACCAGCGATGCCAATTATGTAACGGTCGCGGCTGGCGGCCTTGACAACAAGTTCAGCTGCCAGAGCTTCCGCTTGCATTAAACCAGCAATTCCGGCGGCGGCAGTTTTGCACCGGTCATATAGGCCACGGCATCCGACATGGTATGATCCTTCGAGTTGATGACAGCAAGGCGTGAGCCCAGACGGTGGATGTGGATGCGGTCACAGACTTCAAACACGTGTGGCATGTTGTGCGAAATCAGAATGATGGGCATGCCGCGATTTCTGACGTCACGGATGAGTTCCAACACGCGACGTGATTCCTTGACGCCGAGGGCTGCTGTGGGTTCGTCCATGATCACGACCTTGGAGCCGAAGGCAGCGGCACGGGCCACAGCCACGCCTTGGCGCTGACCTCCCGACAAAGTTTCCACGGCTTGGTTGATGTTTTGAATGGTCATGAGGCCGAGTTCAGACAATTTATCCCGGGCGAATTTCTGCATGCCTGCACGGTCGGTCATGCGGAAGATTGAACCGAGAATACCTTCCTTGCGGCGCTCGCGGCCCAGGAACATGTTGTCTGCAATCGAGAGTGCCGGGGACAAGGCAAGATTTTGATAGACGGTTTCGATGCCGGCGGCACGGCCATCCTGGGGTGAGCGGAAGTGGACGGGTTTGCCATCCAGGCTGATCACACCGTGGTCCGGTGTTACGGCTCCGGCCAAGGCCTTGATCAGCGTTGACTTGCCAGCGCCGTTGTCGCCGATGACACCGAGAATTTCGCCGGGATAGAGGTCGAAGTCCGCGCCATTCATGGCGACCACGGTGCCGTAGCGCTTCATCAGGCCACGGGCCTGCAGGATGGGCGTGCGAACTTCCGCAGGCTTTGCAACGGGTGCTGGCTGTTTCACCATGGTTGCAAGTGCGGCTGGTTTCTTTACCACTTTTTTTGCACTCATTGTGATGCCCTCCGCAGCCATTGGTCAAGGGCAACGGCGATGATGACCAGACAGCCCGATGCAAACAATTGCCAGTAACTGTCAACACCCGCCAGCGACAGCCCGGTGTTGAACACGCCCACAATCAGGGCCCCCAGCACCGAACCTGCAATCGAGGCGCGGCCGCCAAACAGCGAAGTGCCGCCAATCACCACAGCGGTGATCGAGTCGAGGTTCACGGTTTCAAAGGCAATGGGCGAAATCGAACCGACGCGGCCAATGGCAATCCAGGCACCGAAGCCGCAGATGAGGCCCGCAAGCGCATAGACCGAAATCAGGGTGCGGTCGGTTTGAATGCCGGAGAGGTTGGCTGATTCAGGATCATCACCAATGGCTTGCACGTGGCGACCCCAGGCGGTGCGGTTCAACATGTACCATGCGACGATGGCGATGCCGATCAAGGCGATGCTGCCGTAAATGAATTTGGCGCCGCCTACGTCAATGCTGGTGCCGAACCAGAGAAGGCCGGTGGCCTTGGCTTCAAGGTCGGCAGCGCGGATTGATTCAGACCCCGTGTACCAGAGCTTCAGTGCGTTGAAGATATAGAGCGTACCCAAGGTGACGATGAAGGGCGGTATGCGGGCCTTTGTCACCAGCACGCCATTGATGGTGCCCATCAAGGTTCCAACGGCCACGCCCAGGGGAATGGCGAGGAACAAGGGCACACCTCCGAGGACGGCAAGCCTGCCCATGACCATGGCGGTAATCACAAGTATTGCCCCCACTGACAAATCAATCCCGGCTGTGAGAATGATGATGGTCTGGGCAATGGCGACAATGCCTGTGACGGTTACCTGCTTCAGAATGAGCGAAAGTGTGCTCGCCGACATGAAGTTCTTGGCAATGATGCCGAAGGCCAGAACGCTGACCAGTAGAATGATGGCGGGAATGGCTGTTGGATTGGTGCGCAGAAACGAGCGGATGCGCGCCAGCAGTGATTTGTCGTCTTCGGCAAAGGAGGCAACGGCCTTGTCGGCCTGGTCCAGTTTTGCCTCGAAATCTGAAATGGTTTTGGTTGGTGCCGTATCGCTCATTGCCCGTTCCCCTGAACCCTGCGCACCTTTCCGGTGCTTCTTACAAGAGAAGGGCGACACTAATGCCGCCCTTCAAACTATTCAAGTCAAAGCGATGGGATCAACCCCAGCACTTGGCTGTACCTTCCTTGGAGTCAATGGACTTCACACCGTCGACTGGCTTGTCGGTCACGAGGTTCACACCCGTGTTGAAGAAGGCCAGACCTTCCGAAGCAGCTGGCTTGGTGCCGTCCTTGGCGAAAGCAGCAATGGCTTCGATGCCCTTGGAGGCCATCAGCAATGGATACTGCTGCGAAGTTGCACCGATGACGCCTGAGGCAACCGAGGCAATGCCTGGGCAGCCACCGTCAACGGACACGATGATGGCCTGCTTTTCCTTGCCGGCAGCTTTCAGTGCTGCATAGGCACCTTCAGCAGCTGGTTCGTTGATGGTGTAGACCACGTTGATGTCCGGGTCCTTGGCAAGCAAGGTTTCCATGGACTTCTGGCCGCCTTCCGGGTTTGCACCCGAAGATTCGTGACCAATGACGCGTGGGTCTTTTTCAGAACCCATGACTTTCAGGTCAGGAACGTCGATGCCGAAGCCCTTGAGGAACCCGGTGTCACGGGCAACGTCAACCGAGATGTTGTCCTTGTTGATGTCGAGCATGGCGATCTTGGCAGAGGCTGCCTTGTCACCCAAGGTGGCCTTGGCCCAGGCACCGATGAGAAGACCAGCTTCAAAGTTGTCGGTGGCAAAGGTCATGTCCTGTGCTTCAGCATCGCCCAGGGGCGTGTCAAGAGCGATAACCAGAATGCCGGCAGCCTTGGCAGCCTTGAGGGCTGGAGCAACTGAATCGTTCGAAGCGGTGATCAGGATGCCCTTGACGCCAGCAGCAACGCAGTTTTCAATCGCTGTGATCTGTGGGGCGGCGTCGCCGTCCTTTTCACCAGCGAAGGATTGCAGGTCAATGCCAGCGCCCTTTGCGGCTTCTTCAGCGCCCTGCTTCATTTTCACGAAGAATGGGTTGGTGTTGTTCTTGGTGATCAGGCAGGCGCCAACGCCAGCTTGTGCGGTTGCGGCCATGGCAAACAGGCCAGCGCCGATCAATGCGGTTTTCAGAATGGATTTCACGTAAATTCCTCCCATGGATAAACCCGGAGCTTCCGGGCTACGCAAATAATTAAAGCACAAGGGCACTCGCTCTTGGAGTCCAAGCACTGAAATGATGATGAAACAAAATGCGGTGAAGAGTCAATAAGTAAATCGGCGAGATTTATTAATTGACATCGGCTGTCGGTCATCGCAGCTTGGCTGCAGGAGTTATGACGATGATAATGTCGGCCAAGGTTGTAAACCCGGAGGATCGCCCGCAAAGCGGTATGCGGGGCTCGTCACAATCCGGCGTCAGGCTCTACAATGAACGCTTGGTACTGTCGCTGGTGCGCACCCATGGCAGTCTGCCAAAAGCCGAGATCGCACGTCTGACCGGGCTTTCCCCACAAACCGTGTCGGTCATCGTGCGGCAATTGGAAAAGGAAGGTTTTCTGTTCAAGGGCAAGTTGCAGAAGGGCAAAGTCGGGCAACCATTGCAACCGTTTTCCCTGTCGCCCGAAGGTACATTTGCCATCGGTTTGAAAGTCGGACGACGTTCCGGCGATCTGGTTCTGGTGGGCCTTGACGCTGTGCCGCGCAAAACCGTGCACCATCCCTATCACTTTCCAACGCCTGAAGAGTTCATGCGTTTTGCCAGGCTCGGTATTGACGAGTTGCTGGCTGATCTCACAATACAGCAACGGGCGCGGATTTCCGGCATGGGGGTGGCTGCCCCTTTTGATATCTGGAAATGGGAAGAAGAAGCAGGTGCCACGCCCGACGTGATGGAAGCATGGAAGCGTTTCGACTTGAACGCCGAGCTTTCAGCCATGTGCAAGTGGCCGGTGCTTTCCTGCAATGATGCCACTGCAGCCTGTGCGGCAGAATTGCTGTTGGGGCACGGTCGGCAATTCCGGGATTTCGCTTATTTTTATGTGGGTTATTTTATCGGCGGTGGCGTGGTTTTGAACGGGCAAGTGTTCAATGGTCCCAAGGGCAACGCCGGTGCCTTCGCGTCAATCCCGGTGCAGCGTACATCTGGCGGGACTGAACAGCTGGTGCGGTCGGCCTCGCTCTATCTGCTTGAACGGCAGCTGCGGGAGGAGGGGCAGGACGCCTCGATGCTGTGGCAAAATGACGATGACTGGTCGCGGATCGGGTCAGCTTTGGACCGTTGGATCGACACTGCGGCACGCGGCATTGCGCAGGCCGCTGCTGCGATTGCCGCAGTGATTGATCCTGCAGCCATCATCATTGACGGGGCCATGCCGCCGCATGTGCGTTCGCAGCTGGTTGCTGCCGTCCGCCGCCATATGGCGCGGGTCAATACCGATGGCATCAGTCCCTTTGCGATTTCCGAAGGGACAATCGGCATTCAGGCGCGCGCCTTGGGTGCTGCCAGTCTGCCGCTGTTTGCCAATTTCATGGTGGACCGCGATGTGTTGTTGAAGGAGGAACAATAATGTTGAAGGGCATCAACCCGCTGCTGGGGCCTGAGCTTTTGAAGATACTCAGGGCCATGGGGCATGGTGACGAGATTGCCATTGTCGATGGCAACTACCCAGCTGACACCGACGCCAAACGGCTGGTGCGCATGGATGGGCTTGGGGTGACGGAGATTCTTGATGCGATATTGTCAGTGATGCCGCTTGATGAAATGGTGCCTGAGGCCTGTTGGCGTCCGGCGGCTTATCTTGACAAGGCGCGGATTGAACCGATCTTCACTGAGTTCGATGCAATTGTGACCAAGCATGAGCCGAAGCAGAAGGTGCATGTGCTGGTTGGGGCGGATTTCTATAATCGTGTGAAAGGGGCCTATGCGCTGATTGCAACGACGGAAGCACGGCTCTATGGCAATATTGTTTTGAAAAAAGGTGTGATTTTTCCGGCTTGATTGGTATTTGTGGATAGCAAGGGACCTCATCAGCCCTTCGGGCAGCTTCTCCAAAGGAGAAGCGAATCGTTGGTAGACCTCCCCAATATGGTGAGAATTTAAGGGAGAACTTTCAACCAGTCGCTTCTCCTCTGGAGAAGCTGCCCGAAGGGCTGATGAGGTCCCATGCTATCCACAAATACCAATCAAGCCGGAAAAATCACAC
>JAYUVC010000086.1:0-14504 GCA_043754325.1 Hyphomicrobiales bacterium | reverse complement strand
CTTTCCTCGCAAGAGCGTATACGGTATTAGCGCAAGTTTCCCTGCGTTGTTCCGTACCTCTAGGAAGGTTCCCACGTGTTACTCACCCGTCTGCCACTGCTGTATTGCTACAACCGTTCGACTTGCATGTGTTAGGCCTGCCGCCAGCGTTCGTTCTGAGCCAGGATCAAACTCTCAAGTTTGAAACTGGATAGAAGATGACCTTGCGGCCATCTACTGGTCTTTAGTATTTCAAAAAATTGACGAGGAAAAGAGTAGTTTTTATCTTGCGATAAATTCTGTCTATTTCCTTGTATTTTAAAAAACGCTATCGACGTTTGTTTCTTCGTCTCCGGTCACCCGGAAACCGCAAGGACACACGCCGTCTGCGTTTCTCTTTCTTTCTTTAACAATGTCAATCAGCGGGGGATTTGCATCCCGTATTCCTGTGCTAACCAGACCCTTTGGAGGACCGTATGCACGACAGACAAACCTCTTCCCGGTTCCCTCTTGCGAGGTTGCCGGCTGGTTTTGCCGATCGCGTTTTGATTTCGCACAGAGGCGTCGGCGCGTTCGCACCGGCGTCCCTCAGTGATGTGGTGTATAGGTTCCACCCCATCGAACTGTCAAACAAAATTCGCAAGTTTTTTGAAGTATTTTCTAGTGCATTGTTTTCATGAGATAAATTTTGTTTTCCAGAGTGCTGATATTGCCTTCCTCCTAGTCGGGCAGACAGATTTTTATGACGGTGGCATGAATTTGCCCGGATAATTCCCGGTTTTAAGGCCCGGCATGCCCAAACGGACCTTCCCTGTCGCCGACAAGCGAACGATTCTTGCCGTCAACAAATGCCAGCGAATAAGTCGCTCCGGATTTGTGGTTAACGAATTGGAAATCAAATGTTGCAACAAAGGTAACCGTCGGCCAGTCATCGCCGCACAAGTTTTCCTGTCTGCAGTTCATCAGCACCCTCCTATTGGGTTGACAGATGAAGCAGCCCGAAGGCATTGTCGGGCCAGATGCATTTAGTACGGCCAATTGATTTATTGCGTTAGCACTTGTCTTGACGAAGGGCGCTTGTATGGGGCGCTTTGAATCCAGACAGAGTGGTCAGGGAGTAAGGTGACGTTGAAGGGGCAACACAACACAAGGCTACCTGCTCGACCCGTGCGGTCGGGATTGTCGCCCGTGGCACGTGACCTGCAGCCCATCCAGCTTGAAACCGGCTTTCTGGAAGAACCCGTTCACCACCGTTGGCTTTTGACAACCTGCCTTGCGGGCGCTGCTGCAACTTTGGTTGTGGGTGGCGTCATGTTGGGCCTGTTTGGCCACAACGCGGCTCCGCGTCAGGCCAACGCCGCCATCAGCCGCGAACCCGATACCCGGATCCTGGCGCCCAGGCCCGGCAAAGTGACGGGAGAAGGCTTGACGGCTTCAATCTCGCCACAAGACTTGGCAACGCCGCAAAACGGGAAAACCGAAGTCTTGCCGGAGCGTGAACTTGCGAACAATTGGGCCTATCCGGAAATTACCGAAAATGAATTGCCATATAGTGACAGCGACACCACGGTTCTCGACGCTGAAATAAATGCCGTCGGGTCTGAAAGTGAAAATATCACCGAGATATCGAAGTCTGCTCCCCCCGAACCGGTGGATGAAACCTTCAAACTGGCCAAAGGATCAAGTCTCAAACGCGAATTGATCGACCGCGGCGTTTCACAATCTGCTGCCGAAGAACTGATCCGGTCGATTGATCCGGTGCTGCCGACAAAACTCATCAAGTCCGGCACAACTTTCGAAGTCACCTTTGACCGACAAATCGACTTTTATGGCCGTGAAGTAATTTTCCCCGTGGAACTCTCCTTCAAGCCCGGCCCAAAAGAAACCATCCTTGTCACCGCCGACGAAGACGGAAACTTCCAGGCCAATATCACAGGCAAGGATGACGGCGCAAAATCCGAATATGCCCAGGTCGACAATTACCGCGCCCGCGCCAAAATCGGCTCAAGCCTTTACAGCACTGCCAAAGACAATAAAATTCCAGACTATATCGTATCCGAATTTACCCGCGTTTTCTCTTACGACATCGACTTCCAGAACCAGATTGCTGCCTCTGACGACTTCCAACTCCTGTTCGGCAAACCCCTCACCGGTTCATCATCCAAACGTAAAGTGTTGCACTACGCCCAGCTGAATTACGGCGGCAAGTCGAAACAATATTTCCGCTTTACCGCAACCGACGGCCAAACCGACTACTTCGACGAAAATGGCCGCAGCGCATCCCGTTCGCTTCTGAAAACACCCGTCTCCGGCGTGAAGATCACCTCCGGCTTCGGCATGCGCCGCCATCCCTTGCTGCGTTATTCCAAAATGCACACAGGCGTGGACTTTGGCGCACCAACAGGTACACCCATTCGCGCCGCAGGTTCAGGTGTCGTAGATCTCGCAGGCCGCCATGGTGCTTATGGCAACACCATTGTTTTGAAGCACGGCGCAAAATATAAAACGCTCTATGCCCATATGAGCAGGCTGGCAGCAGGCATTCGTTCAGGGGCCCGCGTCAATCAAGGCCAGATCATCGGCTATGTCGGCACAACCGGGCGTTCCACAGGTCCGCATTTGCATTATGAAGTCCGCGTTAACGACCGTCCGGTAAACCCCTCGGCCATTCGCGCTGCAGGCGGCAAGCAATTGGCAGGCAAAGACCTGCAAAACTTCCGCGCCCTGAAAACCAGGGTTGTTGCCATGGTGCAATCAGCCCCAGCATCAACACAATTGGCGCAGGCCGGGCAGTAAATCTGCGGTAGGGGACTGCTTGCTCTTTCTCGCAAGCTGTCCCCGAGCTTCAAATCAGGGACAGTTTGCGATAGAGCAAACAGTCCCTATGCGCGACATTTATACCAATCCCAAGTCCATCTGCACCCGCTTAGGCAACGCCAACCCGCACAATCGGTGGCTCTCCGCCAAATAATCTTGAAGCGCATCATCATCCATCGTTTCATTCGAAACACGCTGGATCCACGTCATGCCGCGTGACGCCAGATAGGGTGCCGGACGCAAACCCTCCTGCTCCTTCAGAATGTCATAACTCATCGGCGATACCTTGAATGTGATTGCCAATTGTTTCTGCAATTCGGGAAAAGCCAGGGCGAACATCTTGCCTTTCATTCCCCCTACTTTCCAAACATGCACTCCGCCCCATTGCACGACATGAAAGCTGTGGGGAAGTAAATCGCAGAAACTGTTGAAAGCAGAAAGATTCATGAGCCGCTTCTTATCAGTAAAATTCCCCTTGGCGTTAGGGCGGAATAAACCATTCTGCGGCACTGTGACCTTTGGTTAGTCAATGGTTAAGCGGCCTCTTGCGTCGCTTGAAGGTGAAGTCAAGTCATGAACGAGAACAGAATCCCCCCGCGCATTCCTGAATTGAATATCGATGGTCCACGCCAGAAGCCCGATGGCATGCAGGATCCTGCTGGCGAAGCAGGCTGGTTCCTGATGCGCGAACGCGAAGATCGTGAACTGTCGTTGGAGCTGGCCAGCGAAATTGTGGGCATTCACCCCTATCATTTGGAAGCCATCGAACTTGGCAACATGACCAATATGCCGTCGCGCGTTGAAGCCCTGGAAATGATCTCGGCCTATGCGACCTATCTGGGCTTCGAGCCTGAGCCGCTGTTGCAGCATTACGTTTCGTTCCTGCCCGCTCCGCAAGTGGCACCACGCCGTCACCCGGCCAATCCATCGCTGTTGTCCAGCGCCAAAATCCTGACCTTTGGAAAATTCGTGAAACTGCCCCCCATCAATATCAAGCTGCCCTCCCTGGCCAACATGCCGAAAATGCCAAACATGACACAAGGCAACGGCGGTATTGTTGCATCGGTCGTGGCCGCGTTCATGCTGTTTTCCGGGGTCACCTGGATGCTGGTGCCATCCCAACAGCAACCAGATGAAGCGCCGCAAATTGCGGCAGCGGAAGAAGCAGACCCCATGCCAACCGCATCCACCGGCGTGGACGATGCAACAGTCAAAATCAGCGAACAGCCTATGGACGGTGACACCGTCGCAACCGTTGAACCCACAGAACCGCTAGTCGTTGCCCAACCACCAATCCTCGACGAAGATGTTCTCGGTGCCTTCATTCAGCAGAATGTTGCCGGTGCATCTGAAACACCATCACAGGAACAGGTCGCTGCCGTGCAATCCGAAGGTCGCATTTTTGGTTCCCCTGATGCGAAGGTCCGGCTCATCCTGAAAGCCAACCGCAACATCTGGTTGTTGATTGAAGACAACCGTGGCAATCGTGTTGCGACACAGTTGTTGAACAAGGGTGACCAGTTCCGTGTGCCCAACAATCCGGGCCTTGCCGCAACCGTGCAGGACGGTGGAGCCATCACCTACATCATTGACGGCGTTGAAAAAGGCGTGCTCGGCCAGCCCGGTGCCGTGCTTGCTGCGGAATCCCTGGATATCAAGAAGCTCGAAGCCAAAAGCTGAGCAAGAAGTGACCTCATCAGTCCTTCGGACAGCTTCTCCAAAGGAGAAGCGACGCAGTGGCAGACCTCCCCAACTGTCAGACCATTGAGGGAGGTCGACCAACGAGTCCTTCCCCTCTGGGGAAGGTGCCCGAAGGGCGGATGAGGTCCCTTTCCCACCACGCACTCCCACCCCCCTTTGCCATGCGCCCCACTCTCCTCTAAAGCCCGGCCCATGTCTGGCATTCACCCTGAAAAACTCGCCCGTATCATCGAACGTTTCGCGTCCGTGGAGCATGCACTTGCCTCCGGTGCCGGCGGCGAAACCTTTGTGCGCCTGTCGAAAGACTACGCCGAACTCGAACCCACCGCCAAAACCGCACTCGCATTGAGAGCCGCATACAAAGAACAAGCGGACCTCGCCGAAATGATCGCCGCTGGCGGCGAAATGGCTGAACTGGCGACAACCGAAAAACCCGTCCTCACCGAAAAAATCGAAGCGCTTGAAAAGCACATGCGCATTCTGCTGCTGCCGAAGGACGCAGCTGACGAACGCAACGTCATCCTCGAAGTCCGCGCCGGAACCGGTGGTGATGAAGCCGCTATTTTTGCTGGTGATTTGTTCCGCATGTACCAGCGTTATGCAGCGTCCAAAAACTGGCGCGTTGAAATCATCTCCACCAGCGACGGCGAACATGGTGGCTACAAGGAAGTCATCGCCAACATCTTTGGCGCAGGCGCCTATGCCCACATGAAATTCGAATCAGGTGTGCACAGGGTGCAGCGCGTGCCCGCCACCGAGACCCAAGGCCGCATTCATACCTCAGCTGCGACAGTGGCCGTTTTGCCGGAAGCCGAAGAAGTTGACATCAAAATCGAAGACAAGGATTTGCGTATCGACGTCTACCGTTCATCTGGTCCAGGCGGGCAGTCAGTCAACACCACCGACTCAGCCGTGCGCATCACCCATATTCCCACAGGCCTCGCGGTCGCCCAGCAGACCGAAAAGTCCCAACTCAAAAACAAGAATGCCGCCATGAAGCTTTTGCGTTCACGGCTTTATGAACTGGAACGCACCCGCATCGACAACGAACGCTCCGCCACCCGCAAGGGCCAGGTCGGATCAGGCGATCGTTCCGAACGCATCCGCACCTATAACTTCCCGCAAGGCCGTCTCACGGACCATCGTATCAACCTCACTCTCTACAAACTCCCCGAAATCATCGAAGGCCCGGCCCTTGAGGACGTCGTGCAAGCCCTCGTCACGGAACATCAGGCCAGCCTGATGGCGGAGCAGGATGCCGAAAGCTGATCACCTTCTGAAGGCCGCTCGTGCCATTTTGACCGATGCGGAAACACCTGCGCTGGATGCGAGATTGTTGCTGCAGCACGTGACCGGGTTCACCCACGAGGCATTGATTGCGGAACCGCAAACAGTAATCCCCGATGACGTCTCAATGCAGTTTGAAACGCTGGTGCAACGGCGCAAAATGCATGAACCCATTTCCCGTATTCTTGGCTCCCGTGAATTCTATGGCCGGAATTTCCAGGTCAACCCCGACGTTCTCGACCCCCGTCCTGACACGGAAGTCCTGATTGAAACCGCACTTGCACTTCTGCCCCAAGACAAGGCATTGCGGCTTCTGGACCTCGGCACGGGAAGCGGCATCATCGCAATAACACTTCTCGCCGAACGACCCATGTCCCAAGGGGTGGCAGTCGATCTGTCCGAGTCTGCCATTCAGGTAGCCCGTCAAAACGCCAATGCTCACAAAGCCGAAGACCGTCTGCACTTCATCACCGCGTCATGGTTCGACGGCGTGAGCGGTCATTTCGATGCAATCCTGTCCAATCCGCCCTACATCGAAACCGAAATCGTTCCCACCCTGGAAGAAGAAGTCAGAAACTTTGACCCGCATCTGGCCTTGGATGGAGGAAACGACGGCCTCGACTGTTACCGTGCCATCGCATCAGCAGCCCTTGACCATCTGAACCCAGCGGCCTTCGTGGCGGTGGAAATCGGTGCGGGCCAGGAAACCGATGTCGCCGCTATTTTCGCCGCAAATGACTTCTATGCCGTCAGTCAGCACCGTGACTTGAGCGGTCATATCCGCTGTTTGGTGTTTCGTGCAAGCCCTGCAAACCTGTAAAAATTTCGCTTTGGAATTGAATCAGTTTCAGCTATGATGGTTGCCGTAACCCCTGCAATTTGCGATTTATCGTAGCCGTCGGAAACTTCGATTGGCCGTGTGACGCAAGGTGAAGACGGCATCGCCCTCAGGAACGGGGGCACCGCAGGGTGCGACTAAACCAGGAAAAACAAACTGACCAAGCTTGTTCACGGCTTTTGATTTTAACACCGCAACGGCGGTTCGGCACTTGAAGTGACCGGATGCGCGGTTGCGCCTTGATAGTGATGATGGAATTCCATGAGAACCGGACCCTACAACAATAACAACAACAATAACAAAAACCGCAATCGCAACCGCAACCGTCGCCCCAACACGGGCAGCAGTGGTGGCCAAGCGGGTGGCAGTGGTGCAAATCGCGTCTATGATTCGAATGGTCCGGACGTGAAACTGCGGGGCACCGCACAAACCATTGCCGAGAAATACATGCAGCTGGCGCGTGACGCCAATAGCTCCGGTGACCGTGTGGCCGCTGAAAGCTATTACCAGTTCGGCGACCATTATTACCGTGTCTGGCTGGCAGCGCAGCCCGTAGGCCAACCCATCCAATTCGCCCGTCGCAATGCCGAAGACGAATATGATGAAGACGGCAATGAACTCGCCCCCGAAAGCGACAACAACGAAAACGACAGCTCGGATAATACCGAACCGGTTGAATCTGCCCCCATCGCAGAAGCCGCTGAGCCTCAGGTTGAAGGCGAAGGCTATCAACCCCGCCAGAACAACAACAATCGAAACTATAACAACAACAACCCGAATCGCGAAGGCGGCAACAACCGCAACAACAACCGCCAACGCTGGCCCCGCCGCAACGATCGCTACAATCAGGACGGCCAAGCCAATGGCAATCAGGCAGAGGGTGAACAGGCTGAACGTCCGGAGCGCCCCATCGAGGAACCCGTGGCCGTGCAACGTGAACCAGAGCCCGTCGAAAGCAGCAACTGGGAAGCCCCATCATTCTTGACGCGCCCGGTACCTGTCATCGCCGACACACCAGCCGAAACCGTAGCCGATGCAATCCCCGCACCAAGACGCGGCCGCAAACCCCGTGTCGCGGCACCAGTTGAGGATGCACCAACGGGCGAGTAAATCCCCCTCCCCCTTGCCACCAAAATTTTCATTCCCATATCTTGTCCAGAGCGTGTTCATTTTTGGCTGAGGCGAAAGGGGACTGCTTGCTCTGTCTTGCAAGCTGTCCCCGAACTTCAGGATCAGGGACAGTTTGCGATAGAGCAAACAGTCCCTATCCCGCGCCGAGCCAAGTTGAAATAATCACGCTCCAACACAACAGTTCAATTTTGCCGTCAGGCAAAAGGATGAAACATGGACTTTGAAAAATACACCGAACGCGCACGCGGCTTCCTGCAAGCCGCGCAGTCGCTGGCCCTCCGTGAAGGCCATCAACGCTTCACTGCCGAACACGTCTTGAAAGTCCTGCTCGACGACGAAGAAGGCCTCGCCTCCAACCTGATCAAAGCCGCAGGCGGCAACCCGCAGGCAGCCCTCGCCGAAACCGAAGCCGCTTTACGCAAACTCCCGAAAGTCTCCGGCGGCGGCGCAGGCCAGGTCTACCTCGCCCCTGAACTCGCCCGCGTGTTCGACGCCGCACAAAAACTCGCAACCAAATCCGGCGACAGCTTTGTGACGGCAGAACGCCTGTTGCAGGCACTATCAATGGAAAATAGCGAAGCCGCCACCGCATTGAAAAACGCAAGCGTCACCCCGCAATCCCTGAACACCGCCATCAACGACATCCGCAAAGGCCGCACCGCTGATTCGGCCTCCGCCGAACAAAGCTATGACGCGCTCAAAAAATATTCCCGTGATCTCACCCAAGCTGCAACGGAAGGCAAGCTTGATCCCGTCATTGGCCGCGATGAGGAAATCCGCCGCACCATTCAAGTTCTCTCGAGACGGACCAAAAACAACCCCGTGCTCATCGGCGAACCAGGCGTCGGCAAAACCGCAATCGCCGAAGGCCTCGCCTTGCGCATCATCAAGGGCGACGTACCAGAGAGTCTCAAAGACAAAAAACTTCTTTCCCTTGACATGGGCGCACTCATTGCAGGTGCAAAATTCCGGGGCGAATTCGAAGAACGCCTGAAAGCCGTACTCTCCGAAGTCATCGCGTCAGACGGCGGCATCATTCTCTTCATCGACGAAATGCACACGCTTGTGGGCGCCGGCAAGGCCGATGGTGCCATGGACGCCTCAAACCTGTTGAAGCCCGCCCTCGCACGCGGCGAACTCCACTGCGTCGGCGCCACCACGCTGGATGAATACCGAAAGCACGTCGAAAAAGACGCAGCCCTTGCAAGACGCTTCCAACCCATCTTCGTCAACGAACCATCGGTCGAAGACACGATTTCCATCCTGCGCGGCATCAAGGAAAAATACGAACTGCACCACGGTGTCCGCATCACCGACGCGGCAATCGTGGCGGCAGCAACGCTGTCCAGCCGCTACATCTCCGACCGTTTCCTGCCCGACAAGGCCATCGACCTGATGGACGAAGCGGGTTCCCGCCTGCGCATGCAGGTCGATTCCAAACCCGAAGAACTCGACGAACTCGACCGCCGCGTCATGCAGTTGCAAATCGAACGTGAAGCCTTGAAAAAAGAAACCGATAGCGCCTCAAAAGACCGTCTCGCCAGACTTGAAAAAGAACTCGCCGACACGGAAGAAAAATCCGCCGTGATGACGCGCAATTGGCAAGCCGAAAAAGAAAAACTCGCCAGCGCGTCCAAGCTCAAGGAAGAACTGGAAACCGCAAGACGCGATCTCGAAATCGCCCAACGCAAGGGCGACTTTGCCAAAGCAGGCGAACTCACCTACGGCAAAATTCCCGAACTTGAAAAAAAGCTCGCCGCTGCCGAAGCCCAAGGCTCCGGCAACCTGATGGAAGAAGCCGTCACCGCCTCCCACGTCGCCCAGGTCGTCTCGCGCTGGACCGGCATTCCCGTCGACAAGATGCTTGAGGGCGAACGCGAAAAACTTCTCGCCATGGAAGCCGAATTGCAAAAGCGCGTCGTTGGCCAAGAGGATGCAGTCATCGCCGTCTCAACCGCCGTGCGCCGCGCAAGAGCTGGCCTGCAAGACCCCAACCGCCCTATCGGCTCTTTCATGTTTTTAGGCCCCACTGGTGTTGGCAAAACCGAACTGACAAAAGCCTTGGCCGGCTACCTCTTCGACGATGAACACGCACTGCTCCGCATCGACATGTCGGAATACATGGAAAAGCATTCCGTCTCCCGTTTGATCGGCGCACCGCCGGGCTACGTCGGCTACGACGAAGGCGGAGCCCTCACCGAAGCGGTGCGCCGTAGGCCCTATCAAGTGGTCCTCTTCGACGAAATCGAAAAAGCCCACCCCGACGTTTTCAACATCCTCCTGCAAGTGCTGGACGATGGGCGCTTAACGGACGGTCAAGGCCGCACCGTCGACTTCAAGAACACCCTGATCATCATGACCTCAAACATGGGATCGGAATATCTGGTTAACCTCCCCGAAGGCCAGGACGTTGACGTGGTAAAAGACGAAGTCATGGCAGTCGTCAAACAATCCTTCCGCCCGGAATTCCTCAACCGCATCGACGACATCATCCTGTTCCACCGCCTGATGCGCCAACACATGGGTGCCATCGTCGACATCCAGTTGACCCGCCTCACCAAATTGCTCAGTGAACGGAAGATCACAGTTGAATTGTCAGCAGAAGCCAAGCAACTGTTAGCCGACAAAGGCTACGACCCCGCCTACGGTGCACGTCCACTAAAACGCGTCATCCAGAAATCCATCCAGGACCCGCTGGCCGAAGAAATCCTGTCAGGACGCGTAAAAGACGGCGATCACGTCGAAGTAGAAGTGAAAGCCGGAGTACTCGTCTTCAACGGAACAGTACCAGCCCAACAAGTGCCAAAACCCATGCCCGCAGTGACAACGTTCCACTGAGAGAGCGACCCTTCGAGGCCCGCGAAGTGGCGCGGGCCCCTCAGGGTGAGGAATTTGGGAGTATCCCTCAAGATAAGAGAATTTATAGGTCTCCCTCATGGCTGGAGAATTTTTAGGTCTCCCTCAGGGCTGGGGAATTTATAGGTCTCCCTCATGCTGAGGTGCATCGCCCTCTTGCGATGCCTCGAAGCACGCACCCCAAACGCCCCAACGTCGTCTTCATGATCGGCTCAAAACTGTTGTTGGAAAGCGAGAGAAGCAGACACCCAATTCTCGACTATAACAACATATAGCAAAACCACCGCGCGGTGTCAAGCACTTTTTTCATATTTAGTCGGAACAATTTCCTTCAATCGGAAGAACCGTTACAACACAACCCCATTCCGTCCGGCAAATTCCATCAAATCCCCGCGCAGCGAATGCGCCGGTGACCGCATCAACGGCTCCATGAACGCCCACAACTTTGCCTGATCCAGCGTCCGGATCATCGCCTTTACCGGACCGATCCCGGAGGGCACCATGCTCATCGATGTGAGACCAATGCCCACCAGCCCCATGGCCTCCAGCGGGCGGCCACCCAGTTCCCCGCACAAAGTCACCTTCTTGTTATGCTGCTTGCCCTTCTCGACAATAATCCGCATGGCACTTAGCGCCGAAGGACTCAAAGGATCATAGCGCCCCGACAATTTCGGATTGCCGCGATCACTCGCAAACAAAAACTGCACAAGGTCATTGGACCCGATCGACGCAAAATCCACTAACGGCAACAATTGATCAAGCTGCCAGATCAGCGAGGGTATCTCGATCATCACCCCAACCTGCAATGACTTGGGCAACATATGACCACGCGCCGCAAGATAGGTCTTCTCCTTATCAACAGTGGCCTTTGCCATCAGATATTCTGACACATCGGCAATCATCGGGAACATGACCTTCATGTCGTGCCCCGCCCCCGCCATCAACATGGCCCGCAATTGCAAACGCAACAATCCGGGCCGCTCCATCGACATGCGGATGGAGCGCCAGCCCATCGCCGGGTTCTCTTCTTTGGGCTGGCGCAAGTACGGCAGGGTTTTATCCGCCCCGATATCCAGCGTGCGAAACACGACGGGCTTACCCTGCGCCTGCTCAATCACTTGGCTGTAGTGATTGATCTGCGCCGTCAGCCGCGGAAACCGTTGCGCCAGCATAAACTGCAATTCAGTGCGGTAAAGCCCCACCCCATCAGCACCCGACTCGTGCAAATGCGGCATGTCCACAATCAGGCCCGCATTGATGTTGAGGCTGATCGTGGTGCCATCCTTGGTAACCGATGGCAGATCCTTGAGCGCCGCAAACTGCGCCTGCTTCTTGGCATAGAAGCGCACCTTCTCGGCATAGGCTTTTTGCAAATCCTGCGAGGGACGCACAAAAATTTCGCCGGTTGAACCATCAACAATAATCTCATCACCCGGATCAATCAGGTCAACAATATTACTGGCTTGCCCGATAGCGGGAATGCCCAGCGCCCGCGCCACAATGGCCACATGGCTGGTCTTGCCCGCCTCTTCCAGAATGACGCCGCGCAATTTCGTGCGGTCATAGTCCAGCAGTTCCGCAGGCCCCATGTTGCGGGCCACAACAATCGAATTGTCCGGCAAGTCCGTGCGCGACGCCGTGGCCACTGCACCCGTCAGTATACGGAGCAATCTGTTCGACAGGTCATCAAGGTCATGCATGCGTTCGCGCATGTAAGCATCTTGCATGCGCTGCATGCGCGCACGATTGTCGTTCTGCACCCGCTCCACCGCAGCCTCTGCGGTCAAGCCAGAATGCACCGCTTCCTGCAAACGCGTGAGCCAACCCTTGTCATGCGCAAACATGCGGATGGTTTCCAGCACGTCAGAGTAGTCCGTGGCGCGATTGGCGTCAGAGCCGTCGAGCAATTCATCGACCTGCGCCCGCAACTGTTCAATAGCCGCCATCAGGCGCTTTTCCTCTAGCGGCACGTTTTCAGCGATCAGATGATGAATCTCGACGCGCGGCTCATGCAACACCACAAAGCCAACGGCAATGCCGTCAGCCAGATTGTCGGCTTCAATATGATGGCTGCGGATATGCGCCACGTCGATGGCAACTTCCCGCGCCACTTCCTTGAGTTCACCAGAAGCAATGATTTCTGCGAGCACCATGGCCGTGGTCTGCAGCGCCTCTTCCTCTTCTTCCGTGTAATGTCGTTGTGTGCGGTTTTGCACCACAAGCACGCCAATGACCGAGCCACCCCGCATGATCGGCACACCGAGGAAGGATTGATAAATCTCTTCGCCCGTTTCCGGCAGATATTTAAACGCGGGGTGATGTTGCGCGTCAGAAATATTAAGACCAATCGCCTGCTCGGCAATCATGCCCACCAAACCTTCACCGGACTTTAGTGTGGACTTGTGAACGGCCTCGGATTTCAAACCTTCGGTGGCATAGAGTTCCAAAACATTGCCGGCCCGCATCACATAAATCGAGCACACCTCCGCCACCATGTTGGCAGCGATGAGACGAACGATCTTGTCGAGTTTGACCTGAGCCGTCTCCGGCTCCGCCATCACTTCCCGCAAGCGTCGGAGCAGGACACGCGGGCCAAGTGCGGAGCTAGCCATGGAGCGTCCTCACATCAATTCCTACTTCTTGTCCAATCCATAAGCCGTATGCAAGGCCCGAACCGCCAATTCCGTATAGGCCTCATCAATCAAAACCGAAACCTTGATTTCTGATGTCGTGATTGCCTGAATGTTGATGCCTTTGTCAGCCAGCGACGAAAACATTTTGGCCGCCACACCCGCATGGCTGCGCATGCCGATACCGACAACCGATACTTTCGCTACATCAGCCGAATGCATGACCTCGGAGAAATCAACCTTGTCTTTGAGGCTGTTGATGATCTCGATGGCTTTGCGCAAATCCTTGCGGGCCAGCGTGAAGGTGATATCGGCAAACGAACCATCGGCAGAGACGTTCTGCACAATCATGTCGACCGAAATATCCTGGTCCGCCAGCGGCCCAAAAATTGCCGCTGAAATTCCGGGTTTGTCTTTCACATGCCGTATCGAAACTTTCGCTTCGTCCCGCGAATAGGCAATTCCACTGACAACGTGCTGTTCCACAATTCTTTCCTCATCACAAACAATTGTTCCGGGGCCTGTGCCGTCAGGCTTGTTCTGGTTCGGCGAGTCGGGCGCTTCAAAAGACGAGCGTACCTGAAGCGGCACCTTTTTCACCATCGCCAATTCCACCGAGCGCGGCTGCAAAACCTTGGCGCCCAGCGACGCCTGCTCCAGCATTTCTTCGTACGAAATCCGGTCCAGCTTGTGCGCCGCCGTGACGATGCGCGGGTCCGCCGTATAGACGCCATCCACATCCGTATAAATATCACATGACGCGTCAAGCGCTGCCGCAACGGCCACGGCCGACGTATCAGACCCGCCCCGACCCAGCGTAGAAATCCGCTTGTCCGGGCCAATGCCCTGGAAGCCGGTGATCACTGCGACCTGACCTTGTTCCATTCGCTTCAAAATTTCCGCACCATTCACACCCGTCATCCGGGCCGAACCATGCACGCCGTCAGTCTCAATCGCAATCTGCCAGCCTGCCCAAGAACGAGCAGGAATTCCCATGTCCTGCAACACAATCGCCAGCAGCCCGGCGGTCACCTGCTCGCCCGTGGACACCACCGCATCATATTCCCGCGCGTCATGCACAGCAGCAGCCTGGCGGCACCACTCCACCAACTGGTTGGTAGTGCCGGACATGGCTGATACGACCACGGCCACATGATGGCCCGCCTTCACTTCGCGTTCGACGTGTCGGGCAACATTGCGGATGCGGTCAATATCCGCCACCGACGTGCCCCCGAATTTCATGACCAGACGGCCCATTTATTCCA
>JAYUVC010000085.1:0-3500 GCA_043754325.1 Hyphomicrobiales bacterium | reverse complement strand
ACTTCCTTCAACAGCGTCTCGTCGTCGACCTCTTCATTGCCTTCGACGTTGACAACATTGATCAGGGGATTTTCAGAAACAGTTATGACCAGCGAGCTGCCTTGGCGTTCAACCGACACATCACGGAACAGGCCAGTCTGGAACAGTGCCTTGATCGAGGCGTCAATCGCCTCATCGCTAAACTGCTCGCCACGGTTCAGCTGCATGTAGGAGAGGATGGTTTCGTTCTCGACGCGCTGGTTGCCGTTGATGACGACGTTGTTCACCGTCGCAGCCATGGCGGCGCGTGCAAAAAACTCCGGCGCAGCCACGGGCAACACGCCAAAGACCAACGCCAGAACCAAACCGAATACAAATCTCATACGCATCAAATCGTTACTCTCGCAACTCCGGGAGCCGCCCCCCGCAGCAAATCAGGCCACGTGTCGTCTTTTAACCAAAATGAACCCACATGCAAATGAAACATCTGGGCTTTTTCATGATTTCGCTCAGGTCCCGAACAGCACATTGAGGCTTCGGCCTGCGTCATTGAACAGGCCCAGAACCATGAGCATGACAACGCAGGAAAACCCAATGCGATAGCCCCATTCCTGCGCCACCGGCCCCAGCGGTTTGCCGCGAACAGCCTCGATGGCGTAAAACACAAGATGTCCACCATCCAACATCGGGATTGGCATAAGGTTAATTATTCCGATGCTGATGCTCAAAAAGGCGAGAAATTCGATGAAGGCGATGGGTCCGCCCGATGCCGCATCGCCAGCACCCTTGCCGATGCTGATGGCGCCACCAATCTGCTTGGCACTCTGCTCGCCTGAGATGATCTTGCCCAGCATTTTTCCTGTGGTGGCGACGATAAACCAGACGCGATCCACCGCTTTGGCGAAGGCCGCGGGTGGGGAGAACTGCTGGTAGAGGGGCTCGCCCGGCTGCCGCCTGTGTTCAATTCCCAATCGGCCAGTCTTGATCATGCCGCCGAAACCGTCTTTTTCCTCGTGCACACGTGGTGTCACGCTCAACGTCAGATTATCCTCACCGCGCTTCAGGTCGAGGTTGAACGTATCGCCGGGGCGCAGGAAAACCGCCTCCTGAACGTCTTTGTAACTCAATACCTTTGCGCCATCGACGGCCACAATCAGGTCGCCAGCCTTCACACCGGCCTGCTCCGCAGCTGAACCAGCCACGACAGCAGTTACCACCGGGCGCTCATAGGGCAATCCCAGGAACATGAAGCCCGCTGCAAATATCAGTATTGCGAGCAGGAAATTGGCAATTGGACCCGCCGCCACCACCGCCATGCGCTCCCACACCGGTTGGGCATGCAGGCTGGTGGGAGAATGTTGAACATCAGCAGAAGTCACAGGCATGCTCGCCGCATTGGCATCACCTTCAAACTTCACGTAACCACCCAAAGGGATGGGAGCGAATTTCCAGCGTGTTCCGTGTTTGTCGGTGAAACCGAACATTTCCTTGCCGAAGCCCACCGAGAATACTTCCGCCTTCACACCACACCAACGGCCGACAATGAAATGACCGAATTCATGCACGAACACGATAACAATCAGTGCCACCACGAAAGCGGCGAAATTGAACAAGATTGCCAATGGGGCAATATTCTGAATAGCGGCCTCAAAACCCATACCTCAAACTCCTTCAACCGCATCTCTTAAACGAGGATTGTGTTCCTGTTATGGCATGCTTAATAAAATCTTAAACCGAAATGCGTGGCATTTGCTTCAAATTATGCCGGAGATGGTTACCAGAGCAGCAGGCCTTCGGCCAAGCTGTTGTAATGTCTCGCAAATCCGATTATGGCTGCGACAACGCCAACCGTCACCAAGCCATCCACCCGGTCCAGAACCCCGCCATGGCCGGGGATAAGCGTGCCGGAATCCTTCACGCCATAGCGTCGTTTCAGGGCACTTTCGAAAATATCGCCCAATTGCGCTACCACTGCCAAAGCTGCCGCCACCAGTGCCAGCGCCACCCAGTTCGGCAAATAATACAGCGCATAACCTGTCGAAACCACCGCCGCCCCCGCCATGCCGCCGAGAAGGCCCGCCCAGGTCTTTTTCGGCGAAAGTCGCGGCGCAAGCTTCGGCCCGCCAATGATGCGGCCAGCAAAATAGGCAAAACTGTCCGTCGCCCACACAACCAGCATCAGCCACATGATGGCGTGAACACCCCACATCTCATGCTTGCGCAAAAGCACCAAAGCCAAAACCGGAAGCGCCACATAGGGAATGCCGACGAAGGCAAAAACCGTCTTGTCCCGCTCCCGCATGACATTGGCCACAATCCCCACAGTTGTTATGGCAAGCACAATGGCCAGCGTGGTCAACGTTCCCATTTCACCCGGCAAAAACGCCGCACACAGCACCGCCGCCGCATGCAGTGCGAATTGCGACGAACTCCGTTCATGCACAATATTCGTCCACTCATGCGCCATCAACAGGCCGAGAAAGGCCATGAAAATTTCAAACCAGATTCCACCCTGCCATATATCAAGCAGCACAGCCGGAATGAGTATGGCCGCCGAAAGCGACCGCACCCCAAGGTCAGACCATTTGCCGCTCATGCAGACTGGGCCTTCAGCCCGCCAAAGCGCCGCTCGCGCCCGCGAAATTCAGCAATCGCCTTGTCGAGAAGGGCACCGTCAAAATCCGGCCAATACTCTTCCAGAAAAACAAATTCCGTATAGGCGCATTGCCATAATAAAAAATTCGACAATCGCTCTTCGCCGCCAGTGCGGATCAACAAGTCCGGGTCAGAATAAGCGTGGGTATCAAGCTTTGCAGAAACCTGCTCCATGGAAATATCAGACGGCTGCAAAAGCCCCTGCGCCACATCCCGGGCCAGCGCTTGAAACGCATTCACCAATTCCTGCCGCCCGCCATAATTGAAGGCCACGACAAGCGTCATGCCAGTGTTGTTGGCCGTCAAACGCTCAGCATCATCAATCAGCCGCAGAATGGTGGGGTCCAGACCCTCGCGTATCCCGATCATGCGAATGCGAACCCCACTGGAATGAAGATCTGCCACATCCTGCCGCACAAAGCGCCGGAACAGTTCAAGCAGGAACGTCACCTCCGCCCGGGGCCGTGACCAGTTTTCCGTGGAGAACGAATATACTGTGAGGATGTCCACGCCCAATTCCGCAGCGGCCTTCACAGTTCGCCGCAGCGCCTCCACACCTTGCTTGTGTCCTGCCGTGCGTGGCAATCCCCGGGCCGATGCCCAGCGCCCATTGCCATCCATGATGATGGCAATGTGGCGGAGCGGCGCAGGCAATCGGGGAATAGTCATGGGACCAGCAGCCTCAAACCTGCATGATCTCGGCTTCCTTGTGTTTCAGCGTAGCATCAATATCCTTCACCGTATCATCTGTCATTTTCTGGATTTCGTCCGCCTTGGTCTTGTGATCGTCTTCGGACATCAGCTTGGCTTTTTCCAGCGCCTTCAACTGGTCCATGCCATCGCGGCGCACGTTGCGTGCTGCCACC
>JAYUVC010000084.1:0-11082 GCA_043754325.1 Hyphomicrobiales bacterium | reverse complement strand
GCTTCACAGGAAGCGGCCTTCATTGATGTGCAGACGTGGCAGCGCAACCCGCACCAGTTGCGGCAAGCCTTGTCAGGCGAAGCGGTGCCATCGTCTCACCGTCTCGCAAAGTTCGTCACAGCCAGGACCTATCAGGCCGCAGGTGGTCTGATCACCCGTGATTTGTTTACGGAGCAGGACAGCGGCTATTTCAATGACAGGTCCTTGTTGACGGAACTCGCCATGAAGAAGCTGGCCAAGAACGCACAGGCCTTTGAAGGTCAGGGCTGGTCCTATGTCGAATGCCTGATTGAATTCAATGAGTATCAGCGGCGCTTGCGTCCGGTGATCAGGGTTTCGAAGAAGGACCAGAAGCGTCTCGACACGTTGCAGTCACAGCTTGAGGCCTTGGACGTTGGTGACGATGACAAGGCTTTTGAGCGGCAACAGGCGCTTGAAAGTGAAGTTGCTGACATTGAAGCGCGTTCCGAGCAGTGGGCCGATGCGGACAAGGCACGGTCAGGCGTAGTGGTATCCATTGCCCATGATGGCGGTGTTGAAGTTGCCCTTGGTGTGGTGAAGCCCGAGGTGTGGGAGGCGATGTATCGCGAGACTAAAAAAGCGCAAAGCCCGACATTGGCCAGGGTCGAAGGTGAAAAGATCGAAGCACAGGGCTATTCGGCAGCAGTGACCGAGGACTTGACGAAGTTCAGGACGGCAGCGCTTGCGGTTTCGGTGGCGTCCCATCCGCAGTTGGGTTTGCGGCTTGTGGCCTACTCCCTCGCATCATCGCTGTTTGCACCACGTTATGCCGCACAGCATGTGTGCCAGATCACGGCCAAGCGCACCAACATCATGCCGGAGCAACTGGACAGCGATAATGCTGGACCCATGCGCGAAATCGAAGAGGGTTTTGCAAAGTGGGCGGGCCTCTTGCCCAAGCAACCCAAGGCCTTGTGGTATCACATCCATGAAACCATGAGTGAGCCACAGGTGATTGCGTTGCTGGCATTCTGTGCAGCGGTTTCGGTTGATGCGGTTGTATCGCGTTTTCTCACGATTGAACGGGCCGAGGTTGAATTGCTGGCAGATCAGGTGGCACGGTTTGGCAATTTCGATGTGTCACGGGACTGGACACCTTCGCTTGCATTTTTCAAGCGGGTGCCGAAGGCCATTGCTGTTGCAGCCATCAAGGCCAAAGGTCTCGAAGCAGGTCTTGAGAAAGCTATCATGGCAGCAAAGAAGGCGGAAGCCGCAGAGATTACGGCAAACGCCCTCAAAGCGACGGGCTGGATTGCAGCGCCATTGGAAGCTGTTGTGCCGTCATTTCGTGATGACTGCGATGACAGCGATGCGGTGGATGAAGCAGGCGATGTGATCACGGCAGATGATGACGTGCCGCTTGACGTTGCCGCGTGAAACCTTGGGGACCGCGCAACGCGGTCTCCTACCCTCTTTCAAAATCAAGGATTGATCACATGTGTTTTCTCAAAAGCATACCCGTCGACAAATTGAAAAAGCTGATCGCCAATGGCGATGCGGCACGGCTTGAAATCGAAGATGGTGATGGCAACACCAAAGACGTGTTTCCTGTCCTGCATGTCAGGGCGGGTTCGTCTGCCCAATGGCTGCTGTCTGAATATGATGAGGTGCAGGAAAGGTTTTTCGGCCTTTGTGATTTGGGCCAGGGCTTTCCTGAATTGGGCTATGTCGCCCTCTCCGAGCTGGACGAATTGACAGACGTTGCCACGCCTGAAATCAACGGCGCGTTTGAGGCACACGCGAGGCTTTCAACGTATGCGAGGGTCGCGCATAGTCACGCGTGTATCGTTTTGAACGTGACACCAGACCAAACCTAAGCCGCGATGTCGTCTCTTTGGTCGCGGTTCAGACGGCCCTTGCGCTTTGGCGCAGGGGCCGTTTTTTGTTTGCGCGGGCAGACGCCAAGCAGGTCATAAATATCAACGCCAAGTTTTTGCGCGGTTTCTTCCATGGTGGGGGTCAGACAGTTCTTGCCCTTGAACACAGACTGCAAAGCCAAGGGCAGATCATACTGCTTGATCATCGTCCACAACGACATGTTACGTTTTTCTGCTTCAAGCATGACGCCATTGCGGAAACGGACCATGAGCACACTTTCGGAACGGGACATGGGTCTGGTGGTATGCCGGAGTCGCGACTCGTTCAATGGAATTTTACACGCTCGCAGCACGTTTCGATTCTGGACGTTCCGTGAGTTGACTTGTTATATGAAATCAGCGAACGCTTGGAATATCAAGTTTCCTGTTCCGAATCGTGGAGTCTGTGTAAGCTCGCGACTGATATTCACAACACTGGAGGTTGGCCGTTACAAAATGAAAAACCCGCACAAGGCGGGCTTTCCGAGAATTCTGGCAAGGAATTGGCGTTCCTGCGTAGCATCATTTAACGCAAGCTAGTCTTCTCCCGACACATTGTCAAACCGAAAGCGCAATCTGTGCCACGGATTTTTGTTGCCTGACGGTCCCTCTCTATCGAGGAGACTGCACAATGACGCTTGCCCTGAATCTGGTGGAACACTACGCGAGCCTCAAAAGCCTTGCGAGGATTGCCGAAGCCATGGTCGACATCGCCAAGAGCTGGGCTGACAAGCTCTTGAACGATGACGAATATTCCATGCTTTCGTCTTACCTCCATCTCAAGCAGAAGACAGTACGCGATTTGGACACAGTGGCCTTTCGCATGCCGCAGCTTGCGGCGGCGGCGAAGGCGACGGGCTTTGTAAGCTTCTTCCCGAAAAAGAAACGCATTCCAAAATCACCAGACCGGGAAGCGAGCCAGGAGCGCCGGAAGTTGCTGGCAAGCCTGGGCGCCCTGCCCTCCTCGATCGCGCGGCAGTTCACGATTGCCGAACAGGCCGTGCTGAAGATCGTGGCTGATGAGGTGAAGCGCAAAGGCATGTGTACGCTTTATCTCGGAGAAATTGCGGCTCGCGCAGGCGTGTGTCTGACGACAGCACGCGACACGATCCGCGAGGCGTCCTACATGGGCAAGATCACCATTCAGGAGCGCAAGCAGTATCGAAAGCCCCATCTCTCCAACATTGTGCGCATCATTTGTGCGGAATGGCGTGAATGGATCTTCAGCCGCCTCTATTTTATGGCCGATTTTTTGAAAGCTGTTCGCAAAGAAGGTCATATTGCGGGGGGAGCCTCCAAAAAAGTGGGGGCCACGGATAAGGGTTTATCAAACCCTGTCGGAAAGGCCGCTACGCGTCCTTACTTTGATACCAGGCAGCCCTCCGGCTGACGCCTCCGGGCTGGTAAGGGGCCGCCTGTGGCGGCCTAAGCGGCATGGAAGTGTCTAGGGGGTGGCCTGTGGAGAACAGCGGCGAAAACCTGTGTGTGTTTTTGAGGCCCAAGGGGACGGCGCTTGCGGGATAGTGCAGAGCCAAGACGATTGGGATGGGAGTTGGCGGACAAAGAGCTGGTGTTGCCCGGCGGAATTCAGAGGTGGGGAGCGCCCTTTTGGTGCCCGGGGCGATGTTTCGCGCGCGCAAATTGGCGGTTAAACAGCGAGGTTGCGGTCATTGCGAAATTGCCCGCGCCGCCCGCTGACCGCAATGATCGTGAATTTTGCGAACAATTCCTTGTTTTCTGGATGCCCACGGGGACAAAGTGATCATGTATAAATGATCAATGGTAGTTGTTATGTTCATAAATACAAGGTATTTCATATTGTTTTAGGACACATACCTATGAACACCAGTCAGACCGGACTTGCCCGAAAGCAACTTGAAAAGCGCTTGGCACCGCTTCGCAATATCAGTTTTGTCATGCCGCCGCGCGGCTGGGTGAAGGCGATCCGGGAGGCGCTTGGCATGACGGCCCGTCAGCTCGCGACCCGCATGGAAGCCTCGCCGTCGCGCATCCCAGTCATCGAGAAGGCAGAAGTCACAGGGTCCACCACAATCAAGACCCTGCGGGAGGTGGCCAATGCCATGAACTGCACCTTCGTTTACGCCTTTGTCCCGAACAAGCCATTGGACGACATTTTGCGTGAACGTGCAAAATACAAGACCAACCTTGAGGTCAGGCGCCTTGACCACACGATGCGCCTTGAAAATCAGGTACTTCACAAAACCGATCTTGAGGATGAGCAACAGCGCTTGATCAACCTGGTACTCTCCGGATCCATGCGCGGCTTGTGGGAGGATGAATAAAGCCATGTCTGATCCACTGTTTGACGGTGATGATGAAGCCAACACACCGCTCACGCCGGAAGAACGGGAGCAACTCATCCCCTCGTATGTGACTTTGCGACATGAACTCAATGAAGCCGAACAGGTGAATATCGGTGATGCGTTGCGCTGGGCCTATGGCCGCAAGCGCGATGTATTGAATGTTGATTTCTTGAATCAGTTGCACCGGCGCATGTTTGGTGATGTCTGGCTTTGGGCCGGACAGTACCGTGTAACAGCGCGCAATATCGGAGTTGATGCCTACAGGATTGAGATGGACGTGCGGCAGGCTGTTGATGATGCGCATTATTGGGTTGAGCATAGGACCTATCCCGCCGACGAAATCGCCATCCGCTTCAGCCACCGGCTGGTGGCCATTCATCCCTATCCAAATGGCAATGGACGTTTCTCCCGGCTCGTTGCTGATCTTGTCGCGCGCCAGCTTGGGCAGCCAGCCTTCACTTGGGGACGTACCAATCTGGTTGATGCGAATGTCACGCGGGCTCACTATATGGAATCGCTTCGTGCCGCAGACAGTCACGAGTTTGGACCACTGTTCGAGTTCGCCCGATTCTAGGTCGAACGAGGCCGCCCCGCTCAATTCCATCATTTGTGTGCGGGATAGACTTCGCGATCAATGACCTTTTATGTGTACAGCCTAAGTCGGTAGTCTACAACGCTTCAAGGATGGTAAGGCTTCTTCTTCGCGTCTACAAAACGAGAGACCCCAACAGTCGGCTTGGTTTATGAAATCAGTCAACGCTTGGGTCACCATGTGTCCTGTTTCTAATTGTGTAAATCAATTGCCGTCATTGCCATTCCGAATTTCTGTAAAGAGGTTCAGGCACCTTCAATTAGAAACGCACAAGGCAAGTTTTTTGAGAAACATCAAACGGGTATGAAAAGTTTGATCTGTGACCCTTCCGCTTAAACATGTTCTTGTCAATTTTGCGCAGGTGAGTTTCGTACTTTGTCCAATTACGCGAGACTCAAAGCGTTAACGATTCATTAACCTTAAATTCCTTGACAGAATCGGCGCTGAAGACGACTTCTAACGGTGTTGGCTGTGATTTGCGGGTTTTACCGTAACTGATACACTTGAACCGAAAGCAATGTTGTCGCTGCGGCAAGAATCAGACAATCAGGGATCAGCTCGAATTTGTTGTGAGGAAAAGCAGTAGTGGGTCAAGCGCTAAACAAAACGGATGCAAACTGGAAGGAAACGAGTGCTTTACCAGAGGTAGGGCTTGACCCATTGGTGGCCAGTCGTACTGGTGCGTTGATTGCTGCTGATGCCCAGCTTTTGTCTTCCCAGTTGTCAGCCATGCGGAACCGCTTGTATCCGCCCGCCGCACAGAAATCGTTGCGTACGTTTACGTCAGGTGAGGTTGCACGTTTGATTGGTGTTTCCGACAGTTACCTCAGGCAAATCGCATTGTCTGGCGAAGGTCCTGCACCCGTCGTTGAACAGTCGGGGTGGCGGTCATACCGATTGTCTGACATTAACGCGCTTCGGCACTATCTTGCCTCGCTCAACAGTTCCAAGGCACGCACTTACCTTAAATGGCGTGACGAGACGCGTGGCGAGCATTTGCAGGTTTTAGCAGTCACCAATTTCAAAGGCGGATCGGGTAAGACCACGACTGCTGTCCATCTGGCACAATATCTGGCGCTGCAAGGCTACCGGGTTCTTGCTATTGATCTTGACCCGCAAGCGTCCATGTCGACTTTGTTTGGCTATCAGCCGGAACTTGATTTGTCAGGTAGCGATACGCTCTACGGATCTATCCGTTATGATGCCGAACGGCGTCCGGTGAGTGAGGTGATCCGCAAAACCTACTATGAGGGCTTGGACCTGATCCCCGGCAATCTCGAACTTCAGGAGTTTGAGCATACGACTCCTCGTCATTTGGCTACACGGCAGCGCGGTCAGACCGGGCATGAGGATGACGGAGGCGGCATGTTTTTTTCACGGGTGCAAGCGGCCATAACCGCAGTCGCATCATCTTACGATGTGGTGGTCATAGACTGCCCGCCCCAGTTGGGGTTTTTGACCCTGGGTGCTCTTTGTGCCGCAACGTCAGTCCTTGTGACCGTTCACCCACAGATGCTTGACGTGGCGTCCATGAGCCAGTTCCTGTTCATGACCTCGGACCTTTTGTCAGTGGTCGAGGAAGCTGGTGGCACCCTGAATTTTGACTTCATGCGCTATTTGATCACGCGTTTTGAGCCAAATGACGGCCCGCAGACACAGATTGCCGGGTTTTTGCGGACGCAATTTGGCGACCGGGTTTTGACGGCACCCATGCTGAAATCAACGGCTGTTTCCGATGCTGGTCTTACCAAACAGACGATTTACGAAGTCGGGCGCGAGAATTTCACAAAGGCAACCTACGACCGGGCCATGGAGTCGTTGACAGCTGTCAACTCCGAAATTGAGGGCTTGATGGCGAAGAGTTGGGGGAGAGCATGACGACGTGCTGGAACCAGGTGAAGTTGACAGCTGTCAACCTAGAGACTGAACGAGCAAAACGCTGGAGGAGTGCTGCATGAAACGCCGCGACCAGTTGAAATCAATATTCGGCATGGCAGACGACCAAGCCCAAGATACCGTCGATCCAACAAGTGAAACGCACATAGTGACGCCGGAAACTGCACGCCGTCCTAACTCCACGGGGGCCGTCAAGGCTATGGGGCTTTCCTTGGAGGGCGCAACCCGTGCGGCACGCGAGGCCGATGCCTTGCGGGAAACCCTGGCCAAGGGAGAACGTGTCGTTGATCTCGATCCTGCCATGGTCGACAGCTCCATCATCAGAGACCGATTGTCAGACGGCAGCAATGGCGACGAGGACTTTGAAACGCTGAAACAAAGCCTGAAGGACAATGGCCAGCAGGTCCCCATTCTTGTGCGCCCGCACAGTGACCGGACGAAGTCTGCCGAAGGTCGTTTTCAGGCTGCCTATGGCCACAGGCGGCTTCGCGCGGCGCGCGAGCTTGGCATTCCCATCAAGGCCATTGTTCGGGAAC
The DNA here is from genome assembly GCA_043754325.1 of Hyphomicrobiales bacterium. Lineage (GTDB taxonomy): Bacteria > Pseudomonadota > Alphaproteobacteria > Rhizobiales > Aestuariivirgaceae > Aestuariivirga. The sequence goes on along the minus strand of JAYUVC010000084.1, from coordinate 3,857 downwards.
TTGATGATCAATCCCTGGTCATGGCGCAGGGCAAGGAAAACGCTGAGCGGCGCAACCTCTCTTTTGTTGAACGGGCGTTGTTTGCCAAGGCACTTGTTGATCGCGGCTTCGGGCGCGACGTTGCGATGGCCGTAGTCTCAGTCGACAAAACGGAAATGTCACGATTGATGCAGCTTGCGGATTTGCTGCCGACAGAGGTAGCACGCGCAATCGGCCCTGCCCCAAAGATTGGCCGCCCCAGATGGATGGAACTCGCAGAACACCTGAAGTCTCCATCTTCGCGACAGAAAGTCAGCAAGATAACTGCCACACCTGCATTTGCGACAGTCTCAAGTGACGAGCGATTTGTGCAGGTTTTTTCGGCCGTAGCGGTAAAGGCGGCGAAGGTCCTGGACGAAAAAAAGGAATTCTCTTCGAAGGCCGGAGGTATTCTTGCCGTATTCAAGCGGACAGCAGGAAAATCTGTTCTAACGCTTAATGAAAAGGAGTTTCCGGGCCTTTCGGAGGCTGTGGCGGAGTTGATTGCCCGTGAACTGCCGCGCCTCGAACAACAGCTAGTGCCATCAGACGAAATGCAGGCGCAAAACAAGAGGTTGGCGAGTTGAGTAAAATGTGAGTGAGTATGCGTTGGTGTAGTGGATCAACCCCAACAAGGAGCAGGATCAAAGAAAAAGGCCACCGAACATAACGCCCGGAAGCCCTCTTCGTCGTAGCATTCGTAGAGAATCGCCTTCCAGCCCTGATTTGTCAAGAGCAGGAGTATGTCCGGCGGCAGATTTTTATTGCCTGATTGAACATGACTGAGAGATTTGCAACGTCGGCCTTTGGGCCGCGAAGGATAACCCGTGCGCTGTTTGTCCAACAGGAACGGATCAGAATGACCTGTGACCAGACTGGTACGGGAAACCACAACGGCGCAGCTGCCGTCGACAAATGGCAGATTCTGCGAGCTTTGACCGAGGGCCACGTGCATTTTGGGCTTTCAGACCGGACCTTGGCGGTTTTAGATGCGCTGTGCTCTTTCCATCCCGAGCGCGAGCTGGAAGCGACAGCACAAACTGTGGTCTTTCCGTCAAATGCCGAGCTTTCGATCCGCAGCCGTGGCATGGCGGGTGCGACCTTGCGGCGGCACCTGGCAGTGCTTGTGTACGCAGGCTTTATCATCCGCCGCGACAGCCCCAACGGCAAACGCTACGCCCGGCGTGGGGTCTCAGGTGTCATTGAGGATGCTTTTGGCTTTGACCTGTCGCCCTTGGCGGTGCGTGCTGCTGAGATTTACGCTGCCGCAGAACAGGCAATGGCCGAGGCCCGGGACTACATTCGGATTAGGGCCGAGATCACAATCCATTTGCGTGACGTTGCCAAGACCGTGGAGGCCGGTGAGCGCGAGCTGGCACAGCCGTCTCTCTGGCAAGGGTTCCGGCAGCGCCTGGCAGACCTTTCAGGCCGCATAAGCCGTGCCGCCGATCGGCAGCGCTTGAATGCCCGCCTCGATGCCCTGGTTCGGCTCAGGGCAGAAGTTGAAAAGATATGGCTCGACAACCTCACCGAGGCCGACCTTCAGGTCAGAGAGAAAGAAGAAATGAGCGGCAATGACGCTCGGAATGAGCGGCGTATTCAGAATTCAAATACAGATTATTATATTGATAAAGTTTCCGAAAAAGGAATGAAGCAAAGTCTGGATGATGGTGTGAAGAAGCCGGGCATAGGAAGCAAGACTAGAAACGAAGGGCGCGACCCACTTGCGGTGCCAGGGCTGGGTCGGGTGCTGGCTGCCTGCCCTGCTGTAAAGGATTATGCGCAGCACGGCATTGAAACGTGGCGCGATTTGGTGGCAACCGCTGGACTGGTCCGCGCCATGCTGGGGATATCACCCCATGCCTGGGAACAGGCCTGTGACGCCATGGGAGACTTTGCGGCCGCACTTACGGTAGCGGCGATCCTTGAGCGTGCAGACAAAATCAGGTCGCCCGGTGGCTATTTGCGGAAACTCACTGCACGCGCAACACTCGGGCGGTTCAATGTTGAACCGATGTTGAAGGCGTTAGAGGGATGACCAGCCGCTGTAAGAGTCAATTTACCCCGTGAAACCCTTTGTTATGCCCTGTCTTGAAGGGTTGTTGGCGGGTTTTACGACAAAATGGTTTTTTGGACATCGGAGTGACCAAAATAAATGCATTCTTCATTTGGGTGTGGGTATGTGATAGTTGGTAGATCAATGGCTTACGATCTATTTCAACTGGGCGACAAAGCGTTGAAATCACGGCGTTTGGCCGGGGTTTTGGAAGAGTGCGCGATGCAATTCGTCCGTTTCGACGAAAGGCTTCATCGTGCTGAGCCAGCCTTACAAAAAGGGTTACATGAAAGGCTCAACTACTTCGATGCGCAAGGATTGGTGGGGTTGCAAGGCAGCCTGGTGCATCTCCAAGACCTCGTGCTCTATGACCTGCAGAGCCTAGTACGCATTCCTGACGAAGACGTGCATCTGGGAGCCGCCGCTTTGGCTTTGAGAAGATGGTTGGACAAGCAACGCGGCAGAAGCTTGCTGGGTGCCGAGGCCTTGGAACGCGTGACCGGTGTCACATCGCCTGACGCGGTGCCAGATGAAACGGCTGAGGACGCCCTGCTCCGCAGGCTGATTGATGACGTGGATCGTGCGATGAAAGGTGACGCCAGAGCGCGCGAACGGAATCTCAATGACGACTTGGCAGGGCTTGAGAGTTTACCGGTGATGCTGGGGGCTGTGCTGCTTCTTGATTATTTTCTGAGTGGCCAGATAGCAGTAAGGAAAGGTACGGGCTTTATCATGTGCGGAGCCTATTTACGGGCGCGTGGATTGGTCAGTCACCATTTGCCGACGATAGCACGGGCGGCATGGCGCGGTCGCTACAGGCACCAAACTGAGTGGGAGTTTGAACGCAGACTGCTTTCACTGACGCAAGTGGTTTCACAAAGCGCAAGGCTCGCCATGGACGACATGAACCGACTTTCCCTTGCTCGCGAGGCGATGATGGCAAGAGCAGTGAAGCTGCGCCAAGGTTCGCGGCTCCCGGACATGATTGGCCTGTTCATGGCCCACCCTGCCCTTTCAATTGATGTGATTGCAATAAAGTTGAAGGTCACAACGCAAGCGGTGGAGCACATGCTCAACAAACAATTGGCGGGAACACGACCTCCTGCCCTTTCTGAGCAAAAACGCTACCGGACCTTTGGCATTCTGTGACCGATAGATGGTGTAACCGTTTCAAACCGTAACACCGTTACCTTGTGAACCCCCCATGTAACCCTGAAATCCAATTCACACTTTGCGCCAGGAAAACGGTGCGCTTGCAATTTGACAGTGACGTCCATGGCGCGAGTTGAAAAACATCGTCAACGGCTACTGGCGAGCTTCGGCAGCGTGCGTAAGAGCGTGAATCCTTGGCTTTTGTCGAAAGCTGCATGGCAGCGCTGAAAAGGCCATCCAATCATTGGCGCAAGATTTTTTGAGGGCGACAGAGTAAGCTTTGGACAGGGCATTCAAATCAACCTGTTGGTTCCGTGAATATGTCCCGTCAGTGATGTAGCGGCGTAGACCACAAGGCAACTTTGCTCGGTATGCATGATGTAGGGTGCCATGCGCCACTTGGATGTTGAAGCGCTTCTCGTTCGTGCCTTCGAGGATTACGCGCAACACCACGGAGTTCAGATTGTCCAACAGGCGGTCAACGCTGATAGCGACAGTGCGATTCAATTCTATGAGCGACAGGGGTTTTTTAGTTTCGCCAATTCAACAGTGAAGTGCCCCGGGCGGTGGGGATCGGGTAGGAAAGTGTCTTCTTGCTACCAACAGGAAGACCGCGATGCCCGAAGGCTAC
>JAYUVC010000083.1:0-11044 GCA_043754325.1 Hyphomicrobiales bacterium | reverse complement strand
GGCATGGCAATCTGGCCTCCCTGCCAGCCGCCATGTTGAATCACAAACCAAACTGATTTGGCAACAGACTCGATTCAAACAACGCCGGAACCGCTCTAACTTATTGCCTAGTGAAATTTAGTGGAATTTGGGTACGACGGACAGGCCATTGATAACTTGTCATGAAACTCAATGACGGTGAACCGCACCGGGATTGCCGGAGGCTGATTTATTCGAGTTATGCTGCCATGGGGATATTGCCCATGGCGGCGTAGTCGTTTTGCTCGGCCTCGGCAGGCGGGATATTTCCGATGGGCTCCAGCAGGCGCCAGTTGTTGAACCAGTCCACCCATTCCAGTGTTGCAAATTCAACAGCTTCGAACGAGCGCCAGGGCCAGCGTCGGTGGATTACTTCGGCTTTGTAAAGGCCATTGATGGTTTCGGCCAACGCATTGTTGTAACTGTCACCAACACTGCCGACGGAAGGTTCGATGCCAGCCCCGGCCAATCGTTCGGTGTATTTGATTGCGAGATATTGGCTGCCCTCCTCGCGAAGGCGGGGATCACTGTGGTGAAGAAGGCCGCCACGCCTCCGCCACAAGACGTCGATTTTCGCAATCCCGCACTTGCAAAAATTTCCTAAAATATTGAATTTTACGGGGAAAATGGTGGGTGGTACAGGGATCGAACCTGTGACCCCTACCATGTCAAGGTAGTGCTCTACCGCTGAGCTAACCACCCACATTGACGCGGATTGCTGCTCTATAGGGGGAGACATTCTGCAATGCAAGAACCTTGGTGTGCAGGGTGAATTCGACCGGAATGCGGAGCGGAGCATCTGTGGTTTGCAGCATGTTCCCGCATTACAAAATCATGGGTATCACAATGTTGCGGGTACCGCCGCTATCGCGGAGCGCAATTGTAAATTCCCGGGTCGATATGATGTTGACATCCTCTTGATCTGCGAAATCCGCAGCATCATTCCGCACGACTTTGATATTGTAGATCGTTTCGCCGAACCGCCACGTGATTTCAAATTCGCGCCAATCCCCTGCAATGCAAGGCTTGATGCGCAGCAAGTTGCCATCCTGTGTCACCCCAAGAATGGCTTCAAGTCCGGCGCGATACATCCACCCCGCTGAACCTGTATACCAGGTCCATCCACCCCGGCCGACGTGGGGCGGAACGGAATAGACATCTGCCGCAATCACATAGGGTTCCACTTTATACTTTCGCGCTTCAGTTTCAGTGAGCGCGTGATTGATGGGATTGATCATGGAAAACAGTTGATTGGCACGGTCAGCCTGGGCGAGTTCAGCATGTGCGAAAATCGACCAGATCACACCGTGGGTGTACTGGCCGCCATTTTCGCGAATGCCGGGTGGATAGGCTTTGATATAGCCCGGGTCCTTCTCCGACGTGTCGAACGGCGGCGTAAAAAGCAACGCCAGTTTATCTTCAGGCCGCACCAACTGTTTGTAGGATTGATCCATCGCAGTGAGAGCACGTTCATGTGGTGCACCGCCCGACAACACGGCCCAGGACTGTGCGATTGCGTCGATGCGGCATTCCTTATCTGCGGCAGAGCCCAACGTCGCACCGTCATCGAAATAGCCACGCCGATACCAGTTGCCATCCCAACCGCTGGTTTCCAGTGCCGCTTTCAAAGAGACCGTCCGGTTGTTCCAGATTTCCGATCGCTCCAAGTCACCACGCGCAAGCGCAATCGGCACAAATTTGTCCAGTGTTGAAAGCAGGAACCATCCCAGCCAAACACTCTCGCCAAGGCCTGCTTCACCGACGCGATTCATGCCGTCGTTCCAGTCACCAGTCCCCATCAACGGCAATCCGTGCGCCCCTTCTGCAAGACTGAGGTCGAGGGCCCGTGAGCAATGCTCATAAAGTGTGGCTGTCGCCTCTGACACAGCGGGTTGAAAGAACGCATCATGTTCGCCCGGTGCCAGTGCCTGCCCCTCGAGGAACGCGACCGTTTCATCGAGAACAGAACGGTCTCCAGTCACTTTGACATAATGGGCGACGCAATGGGCCAGCCAGACGTTGTCATCGGAGATGCGTGTGCGAACCCCCATGCCGGACGCAGGAAGCCACCAATGCTGAAAATCACCCTGAACAAATTGCCGTGCAGCGGCCCGCAGAATGTGTTCGCGCGCGATGGCGGGCGTGGTCGTCAGCAGTGCCATCGAGTCTTGCAACTGGTCACGAAAGCCATAGGCGCCGCTGGCCTGATAAAAGCCGGAACGGGCCCACATGCGACATGCCAAGGTCTGGTACAACATCCAGCCGTTCATCAAAATGTCAAACGAACGATCGGGTGTTTTGACTTGGACCTTGTTCAGCACGTTGTTCCAATGACCCGTGACATCTTTCAATATGTCTTCAACCACAACGCCACGATACCTGGCGACAAGACTTTGGGCTTCGCTCAAGTTGCTTGCGGCACCCAGCGAAATCACGACCTCACGTGTTTCACCCGGTGCCAGCACAATGCGCATTTGCAAAGCGGAACAAGGATCAAGTCCGGCACCGACGCGTTTTGAAAGTTGAGCTTTGCCGGAAAGTGCAAGCGGTGCAGCCAAGTTCCCATATGGACCCAAAAATTCCCGGCGGTCTGCTGTCCAGCTGGTTTGCTGCCCTCCCATATCGAGAAAGGCCACTTGTTCACCATCGCGGATCTTCCAGGGATTGCGCGCCAACATTGCGCCTGATGCTTTATCCAGAGTCGTCACAATGAACGGCGCAGAATTGGCATTCGATGAACCCAACTTCCACTCGACATAGGCCGTAACCGTAAAGCTGCGGGTGGTTGCGCCATCATTCGCCAGTTTCAATCGCGACAGTTTTATGGCGTCCGACAAAGGCACAAGCTGCAACAGCTCCATGCGGATGTTGTGAACGTTGCGTTCAAATACCGTGTAACCAAATCCATGACGCGTAACATGCGTGCCTTGGGCTGAGCGCAATGGCGAGAGAGTGGGAGACATTAACGCACCACTGCTCTCATCACGAATATAGATGACTTCTCCCTGCCGATTGGACACGGCGTCATTGCTCCACGCGGAAATCTGGTTCTCACGTGAATTTCCAAACCAGGTGTAGCCTCCACCATCAGCGCTGCTCTGGAAACCAAAGGACTGGTTGGCAATAACGTTGATCCAGGGTGCAGGTGGAACTTTTTCCCGGCCGAGCACAACAACATACTCACGACCATCTGAACCAAAACCGCCAAACCCATTGAAAAACTCGAGATGGCTGGTCCTCACCGCAGGCGTTGCCGATTTCACCTCCGCGAGAACATCAACATGTGCTATCGGTTTTTCCCGCGGCACCCTTCGAAGTTGACTGGCCAGGTCGCCACGTCGACCATAAAGAACAACGCGCGCAATTGCCGGCAAAACCCGCAGTGTGTCCGGTGAAACAAGATCAGCCCTGAGCACATATATTTCGCCGGCATCACTTGCCACAGTGATTTTTCTCACCAGCGCCTCGATGGCATTCTGCAAGTCCTGTACATAGGATGACATACGATCATTCAAAATCACCAGGTCAACAAACAGGCCCTTGGTCTTCCAATATTCAACAGCCTGCAACATCTGGTGAACCAGCTCAATATTCTCAATCTCGTCAATTCGAACAACAAGTATGGGCCGGTCGCCGGATATGCCGTGAGGCCATAAGGCAGATTGCGGTCCCAGATTCTGTTCCAGGATTTTGGAAGATTGTCTGAATGTTGCGTTTGCAAAGATGAGATGGCTTGCGAAAGTTTGAAAGAGATTGGCCATCTCTGTGTTGATCGACAAATGGCGCAGCTGGATTTGTGCCTGTGTCCATGCCAGCATCGTGGCTCGGTCATAGGCCATTGGTTGACGATGTCGATCAACGAGTTCAAGCACGGCAGCGCGCGTGTTTGCAACAACGGTCCACAATGTACAGCGCACCATGCGACCCGCCGGAATTCGAAAACGTTGCCGTAACGCGAACACCGGATCAAGGACTGTCCCGACGGTGTTGGAAAGTACATCATTTTCCAGGATCGCATGCGGAGATCGCATGTTGTTGCCCAGACCGATAAAGCGTGCCCGGTCAGTTTCATATTCCAGCGTGCCGACGGTTAACCCCTGGAACAACATAAACTGCGCGACCCAGATTTCTGCTTCTCCGGGTGTCCTTCGGCGACGGGTTGCGACGAGCGCCTGATGTTCATCTACAAATTCAGTTTCAACAAACATTTTCGAGAATGCGGGATGGGCAGCGTCCGTGATTTGACTTGCAAGCACCAATTCCACATAGGACGTGAGTTCAATGTCGCGCGCGGACGATCCCATATTGCGAATTGTCACACGCCGTGCCTCTGCATTGCTTTCGGTTGAAACAACACATTCCATCTCGGTCGTGAATTTGCCGTCACTGCGCATGAAGTCGGCTTTGTCTTCGGTAAAGGTCACCTCATATTTGTCAGCAGGGGAGGCAACAGGCATATGGCCCGCTGACCATGTTGTTCCCGCCTTCACATCGCGCACATAGAAGAACGAACCCCAATCATCCCTCACACTGTCTTCGCGCCAGCGGCTGATGGCAATGCCCTTCCACGTGCTGAAGCCGCTTCCGGCTGCCGTCAACATCACGTTGTATTCGCCGTTGGAAAGGAGATGTGTTTTCGGAGAAGCGTTTTCCAGAAACGTGAAACTGCGTGAAACCGGCGTAGCGTCATCACGAAGTGCGACATTGTCTGTAACATCGTCCCGGCGCGCATGTGTGACGGGAACATTGCGCGTTGCACGTTCCTGCAGCAAAAGCTCGGTTGCACGTATCATCGGCTCGGCATGAAACCGCGCACGCATTTCACCATTTTTTACAGCATTGAAAATGGCAACAATGGTCATGCCTTGATGATGTGCGAAATAGGCCTGCACGACGGCAACAGTTTGGCCTTTGCGCAGGCGCGACGGTGTGTAGTCAAGGGCTTCATAGAACCCGAAGTCCCCACGCCCGCCGACTTCCTGCAGCCGCAGATAATTTGCCGCTGATGCGCGGGGCGACACCATGGCGGCCAAGCCTGACGCATAGGGCGCGATCACCGTATTGCCGGAAAGGCCGCGCTTCAGCCCCAGGCCCGGCACACCGAAATTCGAATATTGGTAGGTGAATTCGATGTCCCTTGCATTGAAGGCGGATTCAGAAATGCCCCATGGTATGCCCAATTCATTTCCGTAGACAATCTGCCGCTGGACGATCAGGTGCGACGTTTGATCAAGCAAACCCGCGCTGGGTGCGCGCATGACCAACGATGGCATGAGATATTCAAACATTGATCCCGACCATGAGATCAGTGCAGCACCACCACGCACAGCAGTCACCGTGCGACCCAACCGGAACCAGTGGCGGGTCCGAAGATCGCCCTTGGCAATTGCAAAGTAGCTGGCAAGACGCGCTTCTGATGCGAGCAAGTCATAGCAACTTTCGTCACGCATGGACTCAAGAACACGATAGCCGATTGACAGCAGCAGCCTTTTGGGATCGAGCAGAAAACCAAATTCCATGGCAAGTGCGCCTTGCCGCATGTCGTTTGCAATCACCATCAAACGCTTTTTCAAATTCGCGTGCTGGATCGACACATCCCGGAAGTGGCTTTCGGTTGTTGTGCGCAGACTGGTTGCCCACTGCACCAGATTTGCGGACTGTTGCGTGTTCAAATCTGCGTTGATACCCAGAACAGCGGCATGGATGTTGGCGGCTTGCAGACCAAAACCAACCATCCGCATCAACACTGTTTCCGGCGCTTGTGCCGCAGACTTCAGCGCTGCACGAAAATCCTGGATTTGTCGTGCGAGCTGTTTGCGAACAGGACGTAAGGCGCGCCGGTCATCAGGAATGGCACCCAGGTCTTCGACCAGGATGTCGAGAATATCGGCAATGCCCTCCAGACATGTTGTGGCATCAGCAGGCTGCAGAATCCACTGCGAACAGCAGTTGGATATTGCAATCTGAAGTCCGGCCAAATTGCCACTGTCCACGGTTGATACGTATTTTGGTTCGAGAGGACGAAGATCTGTTGTGTCGTACCAGTTGTACAAATGTCCCTTGTAAGTTTCGAGACGCCGCATGGCAGCTGAGGTGGCTTCCAGTTTTTCAACAGCATCAGTCAAACCCAACCAGCCAAATTCCCGCGCACTGGCAATCGAGAGCAAATAGAGACCGATGTTGGTTGGCGATGTACGATGGGCAATCTGCGGTTTGGGTTGTTCCTGAAAATTATCAGGCGGCAGAAAATTATCCTCAGCCGTTACAAACGTTTCAAAGTAGCGCCACGTCCGCCGTGCCACCAGTCTCAATGTCTTGCGGTCCTCAGGTGACGAAGCCAATGCATCCTCAAGTTTTGGCGAAAGGCTCATCCAAAATGCGGCTGCCGGAGCAAGCAACCATCCCAGGGCAAAGGGCATCACAATGAGCCAGTTGCCACTGTAGCCAGCCGCTGACAAGGCCAGCAGCCCGGCAATCACACTTGCCGTCATGAGGCTGTAGTTGTGCGCCGCACCCGGTTCATGGCCCGCTTCACTCTGCGCCGCTGTCGTCCATTCCAGCAGGTTTTTATGGCTGACGAAAAGTCGAAACAATGTGCGTAGTATGGCGTCCAGCATCAGGCCTGCCTGATGGCCAAGAAACAGCAGGTTGGTTGCTGCCAATGCCACGACTTGTGCAAAATCCTGGGCAGACGATCTCGCCTTGCTGGCCACTGTTACTGGAGCGCCCTTGGCAATGGCCCCCGCAGCAACAGCTGGCAATTGCGGTACGATGCCCAGCAACACGATAAACACCGTCCACAGCAGGGCTGCAGATTGCGCCAGAAATGCCCATCCAACGAGCAACGCCAAAATCGTGGATATCGGCACAACTGACCGCCGCAAATTGTCGAGCATTTTCCATTTGCCAAGTGCGGGAATGGCACCAGTACCTTGACCCCGCAACCACGGCAACAATTGCCAGTCGCCCCGCGTCCAGCGGTGCTGGCGTGCCGCAGCCACACCATAGCGTTCAGGAAATTCCTCGACGACCTCAATGTCCGTCACCAGTGCCGAACGTGCAAACACACCCTCGAACAGGTCATGGCTCAACATGGTATTGTCTGGAATTTTTTGCACCAGGGCAGTTTCGAGTGCATCAATGTCGTAAATGCCCTTGCCTGCGAATGAACCTTCCCCAAACAAGTCCTGGTAAACGTCCGACACGGCAAACACATATGGGTCGATGCCGCGCGATGATGAATAGATTCTTTGAAACATCGAGCCATAATGGCCAACGGGAAGCGAAGGCGTCACACGAGGTTGTAGCACGCCGAAGCCTTCCGTGATCCGCTTCAGTTCAGGATCAAACCTGGCCCGGTTGAGTGGGTGGGCCATTTTTCCCACCAGCCGTCGTGCAGCGTCCCTCGGCAGCCTTGTGTCAGCATCCAATGTGATGACAAACCGGACAGAAGCCGGCAGTTTCCCGCCAATCACGACAAAGCTTGTATCTACCGCACCTCGCAGCAATCGATTCAACTCATGTAATTTGCCGCGTTTGCGCTCCCAGCCCATCCATTTGCCTTGTTTTGCATTCCACTTCCGGCCCCGGTGCAACAGGATGAACCGGTCAGTGTTGTGTTGCTGGTTAAGTCGCGAAATACCGTCCAGAGCCAACTCCAACAACACGGCATCCTGGGGCGCGGTCTCGGTTTCAGAATCCGTCCAATCCGTCACCAGGCCAAAGTGCAACTCACCATCTGCATTTGAGAGAAAATGGACTTCCAGCCGATCAACGAGTTCTTCGATGTCGTCGCGTGAAGTGAGCAGCACGGGCATCACGACCAGCGTTCGCAAATGCTCCGGCACACCGTCACGCAAGGCAAACCCTGGAATAACGGCTGCATCCATCAAGCGTGTGATGATGTAGTTGATGAAAGCCAAACCAAAATCCGAAGCAGGAAGCAATGCCAGAAACAACAGGCCAAGCATCAATACGACAGGAACATCTGCCATCAACAATGCAAAGGCGCCAACCAGCAAGGCCACAACTGACAGCAACAAAAAACCGACAAGATAGCCGCGCAGCCCCGCCGCCCGGATAAACATGCGCATGCGACGCAGCAGTGGCGGTTTGAAGTTCAGCCATTCTTCCAATGCTGCCCGATCATGCCCAATCAAATGTTGACCCGGATCAATCCCTCCCAGGTCCAATACCCGCTGCGCCACATCCAGTTCGTGCGTTGCAGAACCGCGGGCCAGTTCTTCCACGGCTGTCCGGTAAATCGTACGACTTGGAAAATCCATTTCCGCGTAATTGCTTGATGTGCGCAACAGCTTGTCAACAAGGCTGACACTGTCAAACCAGACTTCCCAGTTTACATCAGAGATAAATCTCATGCTGGTCACAATATTGCGTACCGTGACGTTGGCTGCAGCCTGGCGATGATGCTCATCACTCACAATAGTTTCAAATGAATATCCCAAGGCCTCCGTTTTGACTTTCATCCAGTCCAATGCCTGTACCGCAAGACCGTCGTGATCCCTCAGTCGCTGGATCAACTGCACAGCGAACTGTTGCGAAACCCTGGGTTCACCATTGTCTGTTCGAAAACTTTCGAACGATGTGTCTGTTGCATGGTGTTTGAACAGGTTTTCGGCAAACACATCAGCGCGCTCACGTTCACTGCGCGCTTGCATGATACGTTGTGAGACGCGTCGCAAATTCTCAATCAGAATCAATCGCAATGAAATTGCAACAGCCCAGAGCTCACCAATGGTCAGCGGTTGGACTTGCTGATATTCATTGACAAATTCCGTAAGAGACGAAGGCTCAAACCGGCTGTCATTGTGGGCGACGTAGGCCCACACCAGTCCAAAGATACGAGGATGTCCGGCAAGTGGTCCACCTGCCAGTTTTGGCAGTTGCTTGTAAAATCCTTCCGGCAGATCGACGCGCGTTTGTCGAACGTGCTCTTCGACGAGATGATAGTTGTCGATCAACCATTCTGCCGCAGGTGTGACAGATTTTCCGTCGGCAACTGCGGAACTTATCTCCCGGTAGGCGCGCAACAACGCTTGGGCGTTGTCCCCCAGTCGATCAATGATGGAGTAGATTTTTTGAGGTGCGTTTGTAGTGGTCTGACTTTCTGCCAGACTGCGCGCATGTTGTTTGGAACGCTCCACGCCAAAAATTTCAGCGGTTATTGTCTGCTCATCCTGCCACGGCGAAGTCTGGATTTTCGCTGCGCTCCTGAACACGTTAAGCATGAACTACAATTCTCCGGTTGAGCAAGACAGTGCTCAAGCGTAACGCTTCAAAACCGTTTCAGTTCCTTGAGATGCAACATAAACACGGGGCTGGCGAAGCGCTGCATGCCGACTGCAGCGGACATGACATCGATCTGTCATACTTGCTTCATCCATTCGTCGCCAAAACATCTGATTGCTTGGGTTCTTCAAAGGAGATTCAGCGATGAAAACAACCATCGGCACTGTTGCCGCCCTTGCCCTTGTCATGCAGTCCAGTGTTGCATTTTCGCAAGCCCTGCCACAGGTCAACGACAGCTATTACAAGGTTGCTGCCGAGCAGCTTGCGACCCGCATTGCCTTGCAGAACAATGTTGGCAAGGCCAAGAACATCATCGTGTTCATTGGTGATGGCATGAGTGTTGCAACCGTTACCGCTGGCCGAATCTATGAAGGCCAGAAGCGCGGTGTGGACGGCGAATCCAACAACCTCTCGTTTGACCTGTTCCCGCACCTTGCACTTGCCAAGACCTACAGCCACGACGGCCAAGTCTCAGATTCGGCTCCAACAGCTTCCGGCATGATGACGGGCGTCAAGATGCGCAACGACGTGATCGGCCTTACCGCCGAAGCTGTCATGGGTGATTGCGAAGGCTCGAAGGGCAAGGAAGTCACCACGATTTTTGAAAGCGCTGAACTGGCCGGCAAGGCAACGGGCGTTGTGTCAACTGCCCGCATTACCCATGCCACACCCGCAGGCGCCTATGCCCATACCCCCAACCGTAACTGGGAAGATGACAAGGCGTTGAAGGACCAGGTTGGCAAAGGCTGCAAGGACGTTGCTGACCAGCTTGTAAACTGGAACGCTGGCGATGGCTTTGAAGTTGCCATGGGTGGTGGCCGCCAGCATTTCCTGCCAGCCGAAATGGCTGACGTTGAAGACGAAGGCAAAACCGGAAACCGCACGGACAAGCGCAACCTCACCGAGGAATGGACGAAGAAGTCCAACAACCACGTGGTCGTCTTCGACAAGGCTGGCTTTGACAAGATTGACGTGAAACCCGGCGCGAAGATCCTCGGCCTGTTTGAACGCTCACACATGGAATATGAGGCCAGCCGCGCCAAGGACAAGGGCGGCGAACCGTCATTGGCCGAGGCGCTGACGGCAAGCCTTACACCACGTTGAGCTATGCCAACGGCCCAGGTTCGGTGTTCCCGGCCATCGCCGAAGGCAAGACCGAAGCCGATCCGGCGGGTCCACGTCCGGACCTCTCCACGGTTGACACAACCTCGCCTGACTTCCTGCAGCAATCACTCGTGCCAATGTCGTCTGAAACCCACGCCGGTGATGACGTTGCCGTCTATGCCAATGGCCCAATGGCACACCTGTTCTCCACCACGGTTGAACAGAACTACATCTACCACGTTCTGTCCCATGCCTCGGGTCTTGGAAAGTAAGAACCTATCCGTAAATAGTTTATTAACCATGAGTGCTTGAGAAGTCATGTTCTGGAGGGAACATGACAGAACTCAGAAAGCGTGTGCAATCGTGGGAAGTGACGGACGAGCTTTGGGCGATTGCTGCTCCGTTGGTTCCGGAACGCAAGCGGCGAAGCCGCAAGAAGAAATACGCGCGGAAAGCCGGGGGTGGCCGCAAGCCGTTGGATGCGCGGCTGGTGTTCGAAGGCATCGTGTTTGTTTTGCGCACGGGCATCCAGTGGAAGGCGCTGCCGAAGACCTATGGAGCCAGCAGTTCGGTGCACAAGTATTTCCAGGAGTGGCGTGAAGCGGGATTCTTC
>JAYUVC010000082.1:0-11334 GCA_043754325.1 Hyphomicrobiales bacterium | reverse complement strand
CTCACCCGCATCGCCGACCACAAGATCAACCGCATCACCGAACTCTTGCCGTGGAACTGGAAAACCAATCAGGCCGCGTAGCTCACCGGACGCTTACGTATTATATAGCACCCGGCACTTTGAACAGCATATTGAAGCAAGCAGGCTTGAAGGATTGAAAACATGCGCTACGCCATCGTGATCGAAAAAACCGCCACGGGCTATTCAGCCTACGTGCCAGACCTGCCGGGCTGCATCGCCACAGGAGACAGCAAGGCGGAGATCGAACATGAAATGCAGGGTGCCATTCGTTTCCACATCGACGGCATGAAAGAAGACGGATTGCCCGTGCCAGAACCGACGAGCATCGTCGAGTATGTGGCGGCGTGAGTTTGTGGAGAGGTGCAGTAAATCTTGTCGGGAGCAGAACAAACCTTTTGGCCTCATAGCAGGCGATTGAGTTGCAAATTTAAAGAGACGCCCCATTTCGAATTCTTCTTGCTTTAATTTGTGCTCTGAGTGTTTTGGCGCGCGCTCCAAATATTGGATTAATTTGTCGTGCAGATTCGAGACGCCCCAGGAGAGGTCCGGCTACATTGCTTATCTCCTCAATTGTTTTGGCGTTTCGAAGATTGTCAAAACCAAGTTTGATTTTGAGGTGCAAGCTATTTGGCACCCGCTCTCCTGATGAAGAGTTGCAAACACCTGTAATTACCTTAGGTTTATTCGAGGGAAACATTTTCATTTTGTGCGACTTCAGGCCATATCCTGAAATAATCCTATGGGCCTCATACAACATGACCCGCCCCGCAGTGTCACCACTCATCGTTACATCATCAACATAGCAAGTCATCCTCAGACCGTTACGATCAGCAAGCGAAGAAAGAGCATCAAACATCGGCTTGTAGGCATAATATGCGATGATGGGGCTGGCGCTGCTGCCAGTTGGTAGTCGCGCATCAAAGCTAAGTAAATCAGCAAGCATTCCAGCGACATCGCGTCGGCATTTTAGTGCTTCTTGAAAAAATCGAAAAATTGCTTTACGCGTAACCGAAGGAAAGAACTTCTTCACGTCAATCTTGATTGTTGGCACGCTCAGTTCATGCGCCCGAGCGTTCGTGAGGTAAGATTTACCTTTTACAGCTGAATGCAAGTATTCGGGTACCTGAACCCTCGCCAGCAGTTTGTGAATGCGTTTGTGAAGTTTCTGCAAGTTGTACTTAGGTTCTTGAACGGCACGATCCTTGTTGCCCTGTCGGATAACAAAAAGTTTGAAGTTCCCATAATCAGCTGAAAGTTGCTCGAGATCAGCAACTGAAATCTTGAAGCTATCCGTTGAAAGACGCCTTGCCAAATCTGCCTTTGACACGACCGCAAACAACCAGCATTCATTGATCATAAGTGCCCTGCGCTTTTGGTTTGAAGCCTTCACGACACATCCGTCGAATCGTAAGATTGGGTTGTCTCCTCAAGCCACTCCAGCATTTTCAGAACTTTGTCGGCGGCGAAGACGCGGGAACGTTCAGTAGCGTTGCTTGTTTCAGTTCGTTCAGCAAAGAGGAGCAGGGATGAAAGTGGAATTCTGAAGTGAGTAGCATACCGTTCAAGCACATCTATGCTCGGTTTCTTACCCCCATCTTTTT
Source organism: Hyphomicrobiales bacterium (assembly GCA_043754325.1). Taxonomy (GTDB): domain Bacteria; phylum Pseudomonadota; class Alphaproteobacteria; order Rhizobiales; family Aestuariivirgaceae; genus Aestuariivirga. The sequence goes on along the minus strand of JAYUVC010000082.1, from coordinate 9,712 downwards.
CAATTTCAGAGACAAACGACTTTGAGAGATCAAGACGTTGAGCCAACTCTACTTGAGACAGCCGATGGTACTGTCGAATAAGTTTCAGCGCTCGATGATACATTCAAAATTCCCAATCAAAAAATGCGGTGGGGAATTTGCTTAGAGGTCACCAAACATCTGCCTGATCACCTTGACGATCCGAACCGTCCAATAGACAATTTGGAGTCCAGCAATGAGGGTGTGCCGATTAACGAGTTTGCGGCAAATGCCTCTTGCTCGCCTCCTGACACTGGCAGTCTTCCGTTCAACGCTTGGGGGATCAGTCGATTGAGACATGATCTTTTCCTTTCTCACCGACCGAACTGCGCCCGGATTATTCCGGGATTGCGTTTGGGCGGTGCCTTCGAGAAAGGACATCTCGAACGGAAGGACCTCTAAGCTCCCCAGCGTGTATCGAAGCCTTCCGATACACGCCTATCCCGGGCGATCAGTTCACGAGCACGGCGGACCATGCAGCACGAGACCGACCCCTAGAAATGGAGGGCTCTTGCGAACCCCAAGAATGAATTAATTCATTCGGTGGAGAGGCATGATGTCCAACCAAGCGTGAAGCTTTAATCGCATGATTCGCTTGTATTTGTCAACAAAGTTCGCTGATGGCGAACAAAAGCGACGCTTCCTTTCAAAGATTTACATCTCTGGGCATTTGAACAATTCAGCATGTGTTCCCGCCCGCACGAAATTCACCGTCGCATCATCCAACTGGTAGGCCAAAAGGAAATCACCGCCAATGTGACATTCGCGATGATTGATCCAATCTCCTTTGAGCGGATGATCCAGCCATTCCGGGCCAAGTGGGCCAACATTTGCCACAAGCAGCAACATGGCCTCTTTCAACTGAACCATGTTAAACCGCCCTGTCTTCGACAATCGGTCCCAATCCTTCACAAAGTCCTTGGTGTGGCTTGACGCCCGCGGCAGACTGGCGCGTTTGCTCACTTCCTTGTTTTCTTGTCGAGGCTCTTGAAAAGTTCTTCGGCTGATTTGAATTTCTTGCCGCGACCTTTCATCAACGCCACCGACTCCCGCAGAGCGCGGCGCGTGGTGGCATTTGGAACTTTGATGTCAAACGGCATTGCGCCGTCTCGCGCCACCCGCGTGAGCGTCATGCGCACAGCATCAGACACGGTCAGGCCCATGCCCGCCAACACTTCAGCGGCTTCATCCCTGATTTTCTCGTCAATTCGGGCGCGGACGAATGCTGTTTGGGCCATGCCTGTTTGTTGCTCAAAAGAGCAACAAAGTCAAGAACATTGATGTCCCCTGTGCAGGCTTGGGTGTTTCGACAAGACTATTGCATTCGCAACCCCTCCGGAAAACCGCGTCTGGTATTACGCCGACAGTGCAATTCTGCATGGGTTCCTGAGCAATGCATAACGTGAAATTAATGGATTTCCACTTTGAGTGTGGCTTTCGGCCTGTGACATGATTCGCAGGCTTCACATGTGCGTGTGATCGCTGGCAGAGGTTTAGAACATGAAGTTGGGCAATATCCTGGTGGCCAAGGGGCTGGTCTCGGCAGACGATATCAACCGGGCCATCGAACATCAAAACAGCAATGGCGGCCGGTTGGGTGACAGTATCATCGCACTTGGGTTACTGACCAAGGAACAGATCGACAAGGTGCTGGATGATGCGCCGCAGGCTCCCGCTACGGTGGCAGACACGGGTATTGATCCGGTGTTCCTGCTCGAGTTGGCGATCAAGGGCATGTATTCGGAAAATCTCGAAACCGCGTCGCAGATTGCCGAAGCGCTGAAAGTATCCAGCACCATAGTGAACAATCTGCTGCAGGAGGCCAAGGACCGGAAACTCGTGGAGTCACTGTCGTCCACGGGCATTGGCGGTTCGATGGCGGAAATGCGTCTGGCCCTCACCCGCGCCGGGCGCGATTGGGCGGCTGATGCCATGAAGCGCGGACAATATTTCGGACCAGCGCCTGTGTCGCTGAAAGACTACCAGGACCGCATCCTGCGCCAACGCGTGACCAATGAACATGTGACACGCCAGCGGCTCGATGAGGCATTCAACGGTCTGGTCATGACCGAGCGCTTTATCAGCAGGCTTGGACCGGCTATCAATTCCGGCAATGCCATTTTGATCTACGGGCCCGCCGGCAATGGCAAGACGACGGTGGCTGAGATCGTTGGCAAGATATTCCAGAATGTCATTTATGTGCCCTACTGCGTCGACATCGACGGCGAGATCATGAAGGTGTTTGATCCCACGGTTCATCGCCAGGTGGAAAACATGCCCGAGCAACAAGGCACTGCAAACCTGCGCCGCAGCCGCGTCGACATGCGCTGGGTGCCTTGCTACCGGCCCATGGTGATCACAGGTGGCGAGTTGACCATCGAAATGCTGGATCTCAAATACAATACGGTTGCGAAGTTTTATGAGGCACCACTGCATATCAAGGCCCTGAACGGAACGTTCCTCATCGACGACTTTGGCCGCCAGCGCGCCAAGCCCGAGGATATTCTGAACCGCTGGATCGTGCCTTTGAACAGCCGGGTTGACTATCTGACCCTGCATACCGGCAAGAGCATCATGATCCCCTTCGACGAAATCGTGATATTCTCGACCAACATGCATCCCGACGATTTGATGGACCCTGCCTTCCAGCGCCGTATCAGCTACAAGTTGGAAACGGTCGAACCACCGGAAGAGTTGTTCCGCAAGGTCTTTGACGGCATGGCGAAAAAGATCGGGCTTGAGCTGACCGACGCTGTCTATAACCAGGTGCTTGCGGGCATTGAGGAAAGCCAGGCACCGCTTGCGTATTTTCAGCCAAAGTTCATCGTCGAACAGGTGCTGGCATCGTGCAAGTTCGAGGGCACCAGACCGCAGTTCACTCCGGACAATGTGACCGACGCACTCGCCAACCTGTTCATCAAGAAAGCGGATGGCAAGATGTTCGGGGTCAAGCGAAGCACATAGCCCGGAGGATGGTGCTGCCGGAGGTAATCGAAACCTCGACCTCTCCCTTACCAAGGAAAACAGCATCTACGTAAGAGTTTATTTTTGTTGAGTTAATCATTGTGCCTACTCATTCTTCCCCTGATTTTCCCCACGGTAGTGAATTAATACTGTTGGCATGCTCGGACACATTCGTGTGGGCGTAGCGCATTACCATCGGCACAGACTTCCAGCCGCCAAGGGCTTGCAAAGCTGTAAGGTCGTGATTGGCCTGATAATGCCAAGTCGCCCAAGTGTGTCGGCAATCATGAGGCGTGAACTTCTCGATCCCTGCCCTACGACACGCGCCTTCGAAACCTGAACCGATGCGCGAGCCAGCTGAAGGGTCATCTTCCGTCTTTGCCCTATACGGGCGTTTATCAGGGGTGAGGAACACGCACCCTTGACGATGCTCCAATTGCAATAATTCCTCCAGTACGCGGGGGTGCAGCGGAACGCTTCGAGGTTGACCATTCTTGGTTTTTGGAAAGGTGACCTGCTTTAGTTTGAAATCAATTTGGCTCCACTCCATCCAAAGTGCTTCACCAGTACGTGCGCCCGTATAAAGGAGAAACACCACAAGGGGACGAAGATGATCTGCACAATTCTCTATCAATTGGTCGGCCTCACTTGGCGTGATACTACGTATAACGCTGGGCGGCTGCTTCGGACGTGCAAAAATTGGAGTCTTGCACCAACCCTTCCTCGCGGCATGGCGGAGGATTGCTGATAGAGGGGTGTAGACTTGGCGATTGCGTGTGGCATTTCCGCCATGAGGCAGCAGCTTCTTCGCAGCTTTGTCGATAGCCTCCTGCCCCATAAGCCTTAAAGGCGTGTTACCGAAGTGCTCTACAAGCGGCTTCAAGAAGCGCTTCTCGCCATCAGCTTCCATATAGTCGAGTGCAGCCTGCGCAAACGTTGCCGTATGTGTCTTGCCAAAAACACTCTCTGTCAACAACTCGTTTTCCCTTTTGATACGGATGGCTTCTGCGGTGGCTTTGCAAGTAGTGCCTGTAGTTTCTTCAAGGTTTTGTCCGCGGACGGTGCCGCGCATGATCCAGTTTGGGCTTTTGGGCCTTTTGCAGAGCTTGAGGGGCATGGCAGGGCCTCGAACATTTTTTGAATGTCGTCCTCGCGAAATAGGATATGACGGCCCATCTTCTTGCCGATACCGTTCTCACGTGCGCATTTCAGGATTGTGGCTTCCGAGACCGGGAAGACCTTGCGGGAACAGAGATCACGAGCTGTAAAAAAAGCTGGCGCTCTACGGGCGAATGTCAGCGTCACGCTGGCCTCCTGTCCCTTTGTTCATTCGTGCCTGTTCTGCTTCGAAGTGCTCTTTGAGCATATGCAACACTTCACCACTGGTGGACCTGCTGTTTGCCAACGCATTCTGTTCCAGCCACGCTTTCACATCATTCGGAACACGTATGAGAATAGCTTTTTTGTTTGGCACATTGCCCTCCATTCAAATAGATACAAAATGTATCATATACAAAAACTATCACATTGATAGTATTATTTTCATCTGAGTGTTTTGAGGAGCGGCGACAATGAGTCGGCCATACAAAGATCAACCATTGAAGCAGGTGCTACTGCGCATCCCCGAGGAAATGCGGGGTGCATTGGAAGCATCAGCAGAAGCAAATGGGAGATCGCTGACGGCTGAAGTGATTGCAAGGCTTGAGACGACTTTTCAAGGCAACGAACCGTGGCTTAGCAAAATCCAACGCTCACCCGAAATTCAGCTGGAAAAAAAGCTATTGGCCGTTGAAGTGCGAATAGAACAACAGCTGGATAAAATGACGAAGCGCATCAAAGCACTTGAGAAGTCAAAGTAGCTGCGAAGATCAAAGAATGTCATGATGGGTATCGTAACGCTTCGAGAAACGTCGTCGAGCCAATTCCTGTGACACTTCCTTGAGAAAGCGCCGCGTCTGAAAGTCGCCGCGCTGTAGAGCTTCTGTCATAGCGTCACCGACCACCCCTAATCCATCAGCCCCGTGCAAGGCTTCTACATGATCAGCGTGGGCAGCGACCTCAGCAGGCTTAGGTGCCGTTCGTTTGAGCTTGATCTCGTCCCTGATGATACACGGGATACCGATCAACAGCGCGAGGGCAAACCACACTGCAATAATCCAAGCTATCCCGTGACTCAACCACGCCAACCACATTGCAAAATCGTTCATGCTGATCACACTCATTACGTGCTTATACGAAAGCACATAATGGGCATGGCTGGAATTGTTTTCTCGGAACAAATTGGCCCGATGAAACTGTTCAGTACACGACTCAGAAAGCGGGCCGAAGACCTAGAGATTTCCAACGCGGAAGCGGCGCGTCGCGTAGGTCTCGCTGAGCGTCGATATGCCAATTATACTGCCGGAGAGCGTGAGCCTGATCTGGCTACCGTTGCGCGGATTGCAAAGGCGCTGGAGACCACACCCGACTATCTGCTTGGGTTCGGAGAAATACCTGACACGGGCAAACGGTCTAAGGTCATTTCACGCATGAACTCAGCCGCCCAGATGCTGCCGGATAGTGAGCTTGAGCTGGTCACTGTTCAGCTTGAAGCGCTCGCAGTAAAACACAAGAAGCCTCCATTCAAGGGACCATGAGGCCGCCAGAGTTTCCCCGCCAAATCCGTGCGCCTAGCAGCGGCGTTACCGATCTGAGGGCAGATCAACGCCGAAATTCATCAGGTTTTGTCAGAGCTGCGCCACAGGGGTACTGCGCTGGCGGTGATTGGAACATCCCCTCAAACAGCGCCATGGCAGGGGTGAAATCGGGCTGGGCGGCCTTGGTCAATGTAGGCTGATAGATAGGATGCTGGGTTCATGGGCGCGCTGGCGGGGCTGTAATTATCTTGAACACGCGGTGACATTTTACGTTTAGTTGTGAAGGTATTGGTGCGGAGGCTCCAACACCAATCATCAAACGGATGATTTCGTCGCCACAGTCAGCTATTCACAGTTTGCTTGCTGAAAGTTTTCGTGAAGCATCCACTACAAATACTGGTCTGATTGGCTTTCCTTGCATCACCCTAATGTTCTTCTCAGCCAAAACATCGTCGTATTTTTTTCCCATTCCTCCAACATCTACGATGAGGTAGTAAGCCAATTTGGCCTCCTCTGCATTGGCATATGCTTCGAGCTGCCGTGTGTAACCTGCTACCAACTTGCCATTAGTAGACAGTTTTATTTCAACAAGTACCCTTCCTGAAAAACCACTCGAAATCTTGAAGTCAACCGGACCATTGCCCGTGTCCGCTTCTGGCGTCAGGTCGAGGTCATTTGCTTTGCAGAATGCTTGCGCAATGAGAAAGAACATGCGCTGAGCAGCTTTTTCTGCGCGGGGCTTTCCATCATGGTACAACTCCTCGGAATAGCGCCTGTCTTCCACCATCTGGCGGAAGTTCTCAATGATCTGCTCGACGACGGTAGCTAGCGTAACTTGGTTCCACTCGGCAGGCTTTGACACTCGTTGAACGTCTTCTGGTTTCAACAACTCCTGCAATCGGACCCAAAAAACCTCGCCCGCCGGGTCACCCGCAAAGTCGTAGCTTGTCGCTGGCACACCTCTAAGCACATCAAGCAGGTCTCTGAACTTTGCATCACTGGATAAGGCCCAATCTCTCAGGGTAGCCTTGTCCTTGCGGGCTTTTCCAGCCCAAATACCCGCAACCTGTTCATTTATACTGTTACGCAGTGCTGCGTTCTTTGACGCTGCATCGCCAACACTTTCCCAATCCGAAGCAACAGGCAAGTCTCGCAACACGTCCTGCGGCACCAAGATTACAGGCCCGCCTTCACGATCAAAAGGGTTAGTTGGTAGGTCACCAGTAAAAGTGTCGCCATTGGCCAATCGGAACTTGATCTGTTGAACGGGGACTCCGACATTGAGGCATATAGATTGCGTGTACGAAATCAGGTCGGCCATTATGATCTTGCAAGTCATGTCACTGATGCGATCTGGACCAATGCCTTCTTCAAACAGTGCCATTGCAATAAAAAGGTCCGGGTCCGTAATGCCAAGTCCAATGATTTCAGATGCCGTCTGCACAAGCATAGCTGTCTGTGCTTTGCCACCTCCACTGCCTCTGGTGGACGAGCCGCCATAGCCAAGACATTGAAACCGAACTTCAGGAAATTGTAGCATCCGTTCAGCTGCCTTCCACGGCGCATCATTCCTCGTTTTGGAGCCAACAATCAATTTGATGATTTTCTCAAAATAGCTTGTGAATGTCTTGCGGGCCGATTTGCCAAACTGCTGGGACTGAGAATGTTCAAGTAAAAGTGGGTCAAGAAACAACTTCGTATCGGCATTCAAGATCGGATTAAAGACACCCAGAGATGCCAATTTGATTGCTGGCACCTCATAATTACGCGAGAACGTGATCGGGTTGGCAATCTTGCTCATTCGGAAACCACCTCAGCTCTCGACGAGTTTGCCCAACGCGATGCAATCATCACACCTCAAACACCTTTTGCACTTCATCACCAAAATGGTTGATCACCTTCACGCAGATGCGGCCTGACTTTGGCTTCGCAAACGCCCTAGAAATCGTGGCGTTCATTTCGGCCCAGGCGGTTTCGTCGATTTCGGCTTTGAGGGAGCGTTTCAGGCTGTCGTAGGGGTCTTGGCCGACGAAATAGGCTTGGCGGACGAAGAAGCTTTCTTCGTTGTAGTCGTCGTCGATGAACCATGCGGCCACATCGTTTTTCAGGCCTTGGCCGTCGGACGAGCGCACTTCGCCTGTGGTGGGGTCGAAAATGTCCATGCCCTTGATCTCGACGCGGATCGAGCCGTCCTGCTCATGCACCACCAAATCCGGTTCGCCGAAGATGACGAACAGGTTGCCTGCCCCTGTGGCTTTCAGCCTGTCGCCCATGCGCAGGTCCTGGTTCATGCGGGCTTTCAGCACGGTGAGGGAGCCGAAGTTGAGCCGCGTTTCATCCACCTCCGGCGAGAAGGCAAAGCCGCAGATGATCAGCGTGTCATACATGTCAACAGCTTCGCGGGCGGCGCGTTTGACGAGGTCATAACCCACGGTGTCATATTCCGGGCCTATGCAGATGGCGGCGCGTTTCACTTCGCCATTTTCCATATAGCGGCCTTCAAACGGCACGAGGCCAGAGCGGGAGACGCGGGGCTTCAACCATTCAAACTTGAGAACCTCGCCCTTCTTGGTGTTCTGCACACCAGAGGCCATGAGATTGTCGAACACCACTTGGGCGAAATCACTTTTCACGTCAGCAGGTGGCGGTGTGATGATGACGGATGCGTCGTCAGCCAGCATTGCTTCGGCCAGATAGGGGTCTTCACCCAAGGGCAACACGCGGTGAGGAGACAGGCTTTCCACCGTGAAGGGGCCGGAGACGCGAACGATGCCCTTGGCTTTCACCGGGCGGTCATAAAGAAATTCCACATCGGCATTGCGGGCAATGGACCTTCGTGGCCTTCTAAGGCATTCTAGGTCTGACAAAGTGCTTAGTGCAATGTGATTATTTGATCTGCGACTATCCCAAGTACCGCTCTTCATTGTGCCACCGAATTGTTTCCAGAGAAGGCCGAAAGGAAGGGTTCTCAGGCAAGCGGAATTTTTGTCCGTGCAGTCGTCGATACTCGTTGCCATTGTTAAATACTTCCCGAACTTTGTCACTCACAACAAAGCAATAGTCAGTATCAATTGTTGCATAACCAGCATCAAAGACACTGTGAATATCCTTTCGCAGCAATATACCGTTGGAAATCGCGTGACTGCCGCCGTCTGCATAAGGTCGAATGTGTGCGGCATCAAGCGCCGGAAGAACTTTGCCCTCAGTCAATGCACATTGGCGTTGATATGCTTCAGTGATCGCGACGCGGAATGCGCCTTGTCCCAATCTTGGAGCAATTAATGTTGGTGTTCCAAATCTTTCATACTCAAATGGCGTTTGAGTTTCTTGAAGTCCTGAATAATCAGCAGGCGGAAAAACAGAGATTGTTGCCCGCTCTTGCAGTTTCTGCCAAAGATCCTTCCCTTCTGATGTGTCAGTAGAATAACGTTTTCCTCCCACAATATTGCTTGACCAAGACTCAGGTAAATCAAACCAAAGATTCTCTTTGAAAAATATCGGTTGGACCAATACGCGACACCCGATGAAAGATGAAGTGGTGACAGCTTCATCAGGCCTATATTTGCCAATGGCCCTAACCATGGTCTGCAAATTGGAAACACCATTCATTTCGCCAAATGCGTCCCAAGCCAATTGAATTGGGAGCAGCGAACTATTTGTGAATATACCAAATCCACCAATTTTGTTTCGTGGACTTTTCAATCGAAAAGCAAAAAGCTCGCCAGATGAAATTGCCCCGAAATTAGATGGACTGGGTTTCCAGAAATTGATCTCTTGAACGTCAGTTTTCGAGGCTAAGAAATCGAACCAATCATTGTCGGTATTGCCGATGTATATGCTTACCATCGCAATGACTCCAGTGAACCCATCACCAGCAGACTGTCACCCAAGATCATGCGGTTCTGCCAGTTCTGGTCATGGGCATAGAACTCGGTCTTGGCTTCGGGGTCACTCAGCCCATTGAAGTCATGGAACCAGTCAATCTGCTCCGCCTTGGCCGACTTTCGCGTCGCTGATTGTTTGCGCAGGTTTTCAATCAGCGCCCGGGGGTGAATCTTTTCTTGTATGTAAATCGGCGGGGCCGCCACTTCGAG
>JAYUVC010000081.1:0-59397 GCA_043754325.1 Hyphomicrobiales bacterium | reverse complement strand
GTCACCCACAAAATCACCCTTGATGGCCACAGCGTTGAACACGCCATCGGTGTCAGCCATCGGCGCACCCTTGCGCACCAGTGTGGGATGCACGCGCTGTTCCACGCCTGCGTCATGCTTCACGGCAACGCCGAGCAGTTTGATCTTGTAACCCAGCTCGCCTGCATTTCGAATGTCGTCGAGCGTAATGGACTCGATGCCTTCAATGGCGATACCATCAATGTTCACTTCGGTGCCGAAAGCCAGTGACGTCAATATCGCCAGCTTGTGCGCCGTATCAAATCCGCCCACGTCAAACGTCGGGTCAGCTTCGGCATAACCCAGCGCCTGCGCCTCTGCCAAAACGTCAACAAAGGAACGCCCCTCATCGGCCATTTTCGTCAGAATATAATTGCAGGTACCGTTGAGAATCCCAAACACCTTGCGCGGCGCATTGCCGGCCAAACCTTCGCGCAAGGTTTTGATGACGGGAATGCCGCCTGCCACAGCCGCTTCAAAGTTCAGCGACACGCCCATGCTTTCAGCCAGTTTCGCCAAAGCCACGCCATGGTGCGCCAGCAAGGCCTTATTGGCGGTGATCACATGCTTGCCCGATTTCAAAGCGGCTTCCACCGCGTCTTTCGCCGGGCCTGAATCACCACCGATCAGTTCGATGAACACATCAATGCCAGCGGATTTTGCCAAGGCCACAGGGTCGTCCTGCCACTCCAGTTTCGACAGGTCGTGGCCACGGTCTTTGCCCCGCGAGCGTGCCGACACACCTGTGACCGTCACACCCCTGCCACTGCGCATATCCACCAGCGCGCCGTGCGTCCGCAGAATGTCGAGCACACCTATGCCCACCGTTCCCAAACCCGCAATACCCAGCCGCAATGAATTTGACATGTTCCGTTCCCTGATGTGGCGTCCTTATGACGGGCGGGCTTCGATTTGGCAAGAAAAGGACCTCCTCCGGCCTTCGGCCACCTCCTCCAACGCAAAGGGCGTTGGAGGAGGGACAGGTCACGCAGCATGTCCCTTCTCCAGCCCTCTTGCTGGAGAAGGTGCCCGAAGGGCGGATGAGGTCCCTTGCGGTCCGCCACGACTGGACTACACTGCACCCATGACCACACCTTCCAAACAGGCCTCCGACATCATTGCCACGTCACTCGCTGATCCCGCGAAGCTGACGCATAATCTGGCGCAAGTGTATGAACGCATGGCTAGGCTCGCCCAAACCATGGTGCAAAGCCCGCAGACGCAGCGTCAGGATACAGATGCCCAGACTGTGCCTATGGAGCAAATCAGCCGTACTCTGGGCGAAGTCTGGCAGGCGCATTTGCAGCAACCGGAAAAACTCTACGAGGTGCAGGGCAAACTCTGGCAGCAATATTCCAACATCTGGCAAAATTCCTGGTCCCGCGCCATGGGGCAGACCGTGGAACCCGTGGCCTCGCCCGCAAAAAATGACAAACGCTTCAAGGACAAGGACTGGGTTGAGAACTCCATCTTTGACGCAATGAAGCAAGCCTATCTTGTCACCACCCGTGCGGCCCATGAACTGGTGGAAACCGCCGACGGCGTGGACCCCCACACAAAACAAAAAGCGAAATTCTATGTCGAGAATATCGCCAATGCGTTTTCCCCCACCAATTCGCCATTGACCAATCCGGAAGTCATTCGCGCCACACTGGAAAGCTCCGGCGAGAACCTGCTCAAGGGCATGGACAAGCTTGAGAATGATCTGAAAAAATCCAACGGCGGCCTGCGCATCACGCAAGTCGATGGCACACCTTTCAAGCTCGGTGAAAACATTGCGATGACACCGGGCAAGGTCATCTTCCGCAATGATGTGTTCGAGCTCATTCAATACTCCCCACAAATGGCGCGGACCCACGAGATTCCACTGCTCATCGTGCCGCCCTGGATCAACAAATATTACATTCTCGATTTGAACGAGAAAAAATCCTTCGTGAAACACGCCGTCGAAAACGGCCTCACCGTGTTCATCATGTCTTGGGTCAATGCCAATGAGGAACAGGGCCGCAAGAGTTTCGGTGACTACATGCGCGACGGTTTCCTGAAAGCCGTTGACGTGGTGACGGAAGCGACCGGCTCCGCCAAGGTCAACACCATCGGTTTCTGCATCGGCGGGTCGCTGGTGGCCACAGCACTCGCCTACATGGCGGCGAAGGGCGACAAACGCGTCAACGCCGCCACATTCTTCACCACACAAGTCGACTTCAAGGACGCCGGTGATCTGCTGGTGTACGTCGATGATGAGCAGGTGAAATGGATTGAAGGCCGCATGGAGGACAAGGGCTATCTGCCGGGAAACCGCATGGCCGATGCCTTCAACCTGCTGCGCTCCAACGATCTCATCTGGAATTACGTCGTCAACAATTACATGCTGGGCAAAGACCCGGCCCCGTTTGATCTGCTGTATTGGAACAGCGATTCAACGCGCATGCCTGCAGGCGTGCATTCGTTTTATCTGCGCGAATGCTACATGCACAACAAGCTGTCACAGGGGCAAATGATGTTCGACAATGTGCGCATCGATTTGTCGAAGGTAAAAATCCCGGTCTATAATCTGGCCGCAAAAGAAGACCACATCGCCCCCCTGCTCTCGGTGTTCAAGCTGGGGCAGTATTTTGGTGGCGAGACAACACTGGTGGTCAGCGGCAGCGGCCACATCGCAGGCGTGGTCAACCCACCCGCCGCGCAGAAATATCAGTATTGGACGAATGGGAAAAAGGCGAAGACCGTCGAAGACTGGCTGAAGGGAGCGAAGGAAACCCCGGGATCATGGTGGCCACACTGGGTGGACTGGATCACGTCAAAGAGCGGAGACAAGGTGACGGCCCCAGTTCCGGGTGAGGGAAAGTTCAAGGCACTGTGTGACGCGCCGGGGGAGTATGTACGGGTGAATGGGGTGGAGTGACATCTCTGCCTTCTCCCGCCCCTTTTGGCGGGAGAAGGTGCCCGAAGGGCGGATGAGGGAACTGTAGTGATGCGCTCAAAATTAATTCAGCTCAGTCAGCTATCACAGTCGGCACCGCTTCTGCCTCTGATTTCGAAGTAGCCTTGGCAGCAGCGCGCAAAACTTTTTGCTGAGCTTTCTTGACCCGCAATGCTGCATCTTTCGCACGATCTCCGTCGATCACCTCTCGTTTGAGCACATCATTTTCGAGAATTTGAGCGATCAATTCAGTTTCCACTTTGATGTCAGGAAATATTCTCCGCATCTCCCTGCGAATTGTCTGTAGAACCGCATCACCCTTGATCACTTGAGCAATTGTGAATCGGTTCAGCAACATGACCCGCTGATGAAAGTCGTTAATGGCATCACTGGCAATACCTTCGCGCGCAAGTATAAACAGAGCTTCCAAATCATCTTCTTTATTCACATTCACGGAAGTGAAATTGAACGAGGTAACTTCCTCGTGAGAAACAGGCTGACCGAAAATGACGCGATAGACCCGCCAATCAACAGCATTGGTTAAAACGACCCACTCAATTCCTTGGTTTGCGCCATAGTTGAGAGCTTGGGTAATATGATTGTCTTTCAAGTCTAAACCTGCGGACTTCACTTCAATCAAAAAACGAACTTTGCCATCTAGTCTGACTGCCAGATCGCAGAATGTCCCCTTGATTTGATGTTCACTCGTCAGTTCAGAGTATTTGTCATAACCAAAAACTTCAGCGAGAATATCTTTAACAACTGTGACCGTGTCGGCTTCAGAAACATCTCTGGTGCGCTGCGTCGTGGCGATATTTTGGAACTGCTTCAAACGAGCAGAAACTCGATCGACGAATTTCTTTGGATGTTTTGCCATCATGATTCCCCTGTATGAGTGCAAGTACCTTGAATGCAATCGCAACTTGAATCAACTCAGTTCGGTGCGCTGGATTCCATCATTTGTGCGCGCGGCCCCTCATCCGGCCCTCGGCCACCTTCTCCCGCCGGAAGAGGCGGGAGAAGGCGCATCACACTTTCTTCCTCGTCCGCAGTAGCCCTCTTGCGGAGGCGGATGGGGAAGTATCCGTAGGGTTCCGCAATCGAAGGCGATTGCTAGAGGTGGGGTGTCGGGTCAGAATGACTGGCAGGGTATGTGTTGAAACACCCCCTCCCCCCTTCGGGGTACTCCCCCGTCCCAAGGGGGCCGAGGGAGAAAAGATGTGCTCACGCCGCCTCTCGCGACCTCGCGCCCGAAGGCGGTGAGCATCAAAAGCAGGCGTTCGATGGAGAAGCCGCGAAACTTTCCGCGCAGCAGGTTTGAGAGGTCGGGCTGGGCCACGCCTGTCAAGGTTGCGGCTTTGGCTTGGGTGAGTTTTTTCAATTTCATCAGCCGTGAGATTTTGCTGACGATTTGGGCTTTCAGCAGCAGGTCGTCGGCGTTGGGCAGGCCGAGATCGGCGAAGATGTTGCCGCTCAAGGCGTCGTGGGCGGGTGGGTTGGGCGTGTGGTGTTTCCATTTTAGATTTTCACTCTATCCCCTCATCCGGCCTTTGACCACCTTCTCCCGCTGGAAGAAGCGGGAGAAGGCTTTGTTGCAGCCACCTCCTTGTGATCATTGAGGGAGATTCAACCGCGCGGCCTTCTCCCGCCTCTTTTGGCGGGAGAAGGTGCCCGACAGGGCGGATGAGGGGTTTAGTGTTCCAGTGCCCAAACGATGTGGTCGCATACGGCGTTCAACTCTTTGTACACCGCTTCATTGGTCACCCGCACGATGCGCCAGCTTTGTGATTCCAGGATTGCCGTGCGGCGGGCGTCGTAAGCAATTTCCCCCGCTTCGCCGTGGGTGGCACCGTCCACTTCGACGATCAGCTTTCGGTCGCGGCAGGCAAAGTCGGCAATGAAGTGGCCGATGGAAAGTTGGCGCACGAATTTGTGTCCGCAGAGTCGGCGATTGCGCAACTGTTCCCAGAGGCGGATTTCTGCGGCGGTTTCAGTCCGGCGCAGGGTGCGGGCGTTGGTGAGGATGCGGGGGATTGTCTGGGCCATGTGGATTAGACGGAAAACGGGTCGGAATCCGTCGTGGGAATTTTTAGCGCAGGTTTCTCCTTGACAACGTTCTACATATGTTCCAAGCCAGCTTCCGGAGGTTATGGTGGACTGGGAACGGGCTATTTTGGTCAACAGGGAGGCGCTCGTCCGCATTTTGGCGGGTTTTGTGGCTTTGCTGGCGGCATTTCACGGGGAGTTGCGGTTGCCGCTTGGGGTTTACCGGACAGTGGCGCTGGGGCTTTTCAAGTCTGAAACCGCAGTCCGGCGGCTGATTGTGATTGCCGCGCGGGGGTTGACGATTGCTTTGCAGCAACACCGCCCCATGCCGGCGGGTCTTGTCATTGAAGGGCGTGGGCAGACATCGCGGCCCATGGCATTTCCGCTGTTTGACACGCGCGTGTCCTACAGCTGGGACGAAGAGCCGCTGCCCGTCACGGGTCCCCGCATTAGAATTATAGATATGCCAGACCCGCGCGCGCAATTCCTTGCCTTGTTCAAACGGCCTGCAAGTGGTTTGAGCAGCGAGGCCGCGACGACGGCTTTGCGTCGGAGGCTTGCTGCCACGCTGTCCGCACTTGGCAATATTCCCGGAGAAGCCCTTCGCATGGCGCGGTGGAAAGCCCGGCGACTGGCGATGGCAAACCCGAAATTCGTTTCACCGCTTCGGCCCGGCCCGCCGCCCGGCAGGGACAAACATTCAAAAGCTGACATCGATCTCATACTGCGCGAATGCCATGCGCTAGCGTTTGATGCGCTTCGCATTGACACGTCTTGATGCAAAAAGGGCCGCTCTTTCGAGCGGCCCTTTTGAAGCATCAGCGCTTCGAGAACTGGAAGCGGCGACGTGCCTTGGCACGGCCGTATTTCTTGCGCTCGACCGCACGGCTGTCACGCGTCAGGAAGCCGCCCTTTTTCAGCACACCGCGAAGACCGGGTTCAAAGTAAGTCAATGCACGGGAGATACCATGACGCACCGCACCGGCCTGGCCCGAAAGACCACCGCCGTTGACGGTGCAGTCAATGTCCATTTCGGTGTTGCGGGCGACAAGAATCATCGGCTGCGACACCAACATGCGCAATACAGGACGTGCGAAATAGGTTTCGATGGGTTTGCCGTTGACGGTGATCTTGCCCTTGCCGCGCTTGATCCAGACGCGGGCGATGGCGTTTTTGCGGCGGCCCGTGGCGTAGGCCCGACCCAGCTTGTCGATTTTGGGTTCAACGGGGCGGACCGGTGCGGAACCGACGGACGAAGGTGCCAAGCCCATGGCTTGGCCGAGGTCGGCGAGTGATGTTGCTTCAGCCATTTGGATTAGCCCCTGATCGTATTCTTGGCGTTCATGGATTTCACATCGAGAACCGTTGGGTTCTGGGCAATGTGTGGATGTTCAGCACCCTTGTAGATGCGAAGGTTGGTGAGCTGCTGGCGCTTCAGCGAAGCGCCCGGCAACATGCGGCGAACTGCCATTTCAATGACGCGGTCAGGATGTTTGCCGTCAAGGTAGTCCTTGGCAACGCGTTCCTTGATGCCGCCCGGAAAGCCCGTGTGCCAGTAATACTTCTTCTGGTCATACTTCTTGCCGGTGAACACTGCCTTTTCGCAGTTGATGACGATAATGTTGTCACCGCAGTCCATGGAAGGTGTAAATGTCACCTTGTGTTTGCCGCGCAAGCGGTTGGCGATGACGGCGGCAAGACGGCCCACAACAAGGCCTTCCGCGTCGATCAGCATCCACTTTTTTTGAATATCACCGGCTTTCGCCGTGTAGGTCTTCATGGTTCTGTTCTCTCAGGTTTTCTTCAAAACAACAGCGCCACATTATCAAAGCGGCACTTTCGCAGGCGTCTATGCATTTCAGAACAGCAGAAGTCAAGCAAAAGCCATGAAATTTGCGCATGTTTTGATCACGGTAACATATTACCGCAAAGTCCGGGGTCGCGTGTTTTTGTTGTGGAGTACGACGCTGTGCTTGGTCTAAACTGCGCCTTGAAGGGTGATTGACTCGTGAAACATGCAGCCGTCGTTATGGTTTTACTCGCACTGGCGCCCGGCCAACCGCAGGCCAATGCCCGTGTGGAATTTGCTGGTTTAAACGGCGTTGGCCACATGTTTGACGCTGCCCCACTGGTGCAATTGGAAGAGACTGATCTGTTCGCCGAACAGGCTCTGCCGCCTGCCCCGGCGGCACCTGTTGTTCCCCCGGCCCTGACGCCAGCACCTGATGCAATCCCACCCGCCCCCGGAGACACCCCCGAAGTGACAGACCCCGCAGGACCAGCCGTTGATGGTGCAGCCGAAGAAGATTTCAGCTTGGGCGATATTCCGATTGTGGAAACCATTGAACTCACAACCGACAAGGCGAAGAAGGCGCTCGATACCTATGTGTTGGTGCGGGACAAGTACAAAGACGCGCAACTCGAAAATTACGAAAACCTGCAGGATTTTGTCGATCAATCACCGCAAGGCAAGGCCTTCGAAGCGGATGTGAAAGCGGCGGGCTTTCCCAATGTGATTGAGTGGAACACTGCAATCACGACGTTGAGTTTTGCCTATGACAATTCGGTCAATGACCAGACGCTCGCCATCAAACAACAGATTGAAGAGCTGAAGGTTGATACGGAAACCGCCGCAGATATGCGTGAACGCATGACCAAGGCCCTGCAGTCTATGATTCCGTCAGAAAACAACAAGAAGGTGCTGGAAGAGGTCAAAGCGGATCCGGCCTACATCGACAAGCTCAAGATGTTGGAAACCGAAACGGAATGAGCAACAGGGTTCGGAGTGGGTTTGCGCAAGGTGTGGCGCGATTGACGTTGAGCGATGAACCCACGCGCAACAGCCTGTCCGAAGCCATGATGACAGACTTGCTGAATGAGCTGCAAACATGTGCCGCTGACACATCCATTGGCGCAGTTGTCATCGCCTCGACTGGCAAAGTGTTTTCGTCCGGACATAACCTCAAGGAACTCAGCGCCCACCGCGCGGACGACGATAAGGGGCAAGCCTATTTCGAAAGCATCTTTGGACTCTGTGCAAAGTTGATGACAGCAATCAGCCATCACCGCTGTGCCGTGATTGCGGAAGTTGATGGCTTGGCGAGTGCCGCCGGCTGTCAATTGGTGGCGGCCTGTGATTTGGCCTATGCCAGTCCACGGGCCGGCTTCTGCACGCCGGGCGTCAACATCGGGTTGTTCTGCTCAACCCCCATGGTGCCGCTGTCGCGAAATGTGTCGTCGAAACACGCCATGGAAATGCTACTTGTGGGCGACGTGAAGGACGCGGCTTTTGCCGAGCGCGCCGGGCTGATCAATGCAATTGTGCCGCAGAATGAATTGACTGCCCATGTTTCTGTGATAGCTGAAAAAATTGCGTCCAAATCACAAGCTGCGATCAAGTTTGGCAAACGAACGTTCCATGATCAACGAAACTTGTCGCTGGAAGACGCATATGAATTAGCGGCGGGTGTGATGGTGAAAAACATGCTGGATGGTGCGGCATGTGAAGGGCTCGATGCTTTCATCAGCAAGCGGCATCCGCATTGGCCCCAGCTGCAATGAACCATGACAATTACAGCGCAGACTATATCAAACACATTTTGAAGTCTGTCAAAACAATCGCTCTGGTCGGTGCGTCAGCCAACATCGTGCGGCCATCCTATTTCGTCATGAAGTATCTGATCGACAAAGGCTATAGCGTCATCCCGGTCAATCCGGGGCTGGCGGGGCAGGAATTGCTGGGGCAAAAGGTTTATGCATCACTTGCAGACATCCCGTTAAGTATTGATATGGTCGATGTTTTCAGGAATTCTGATGCGGCCATGGCGATCACGGACGAGGCTTTGGCCTTGCCCGAGAAACCGAAGGTGATCTGGATGCAATTGTCTGTTCGGAATGATGAAGCCGCTGCAAAAGCGGAGCAGGCAGGCGTTCAGGTTGTGATGAATCGCTGTCCCAAAATGGAGTATGGCAAGCTTTCGGGAGAATGGGCGTGGGTTGGTGGCAACTCCGGGGTGATTTCCTCGAAACGTCAAAATTTGCACGAAAGCGGCCGTATGCAAAGTTTGGGATTGGGTGCCACGGACAAGGATGGCTGATATTCCGTATGCGTCCGACGTGATTGCAGAACCCGCAAAGGCCGTATAGCCTGCCCCAAAACAGGAGGACCACATGAGCAATACACCAGGATTTGACACACTTGCCATCCATGCAGGCGCTGCACCAGACCCGGCCACAGGTGCCCGCATCACACCGATTTATCAAACCACGGCGTTTGTGTTTAATGACGTGCAACATGCTGCTGATTTGTTCGCGCTGCGGGCTTTTGGCAATATCTACACCCGCATCATGAACCCCACACAGTCGGTGCTGGAAGCGAAAGTTGCCGCATTGGAAGGTGGCACTGCGGCTTTGGCAGTTGCCTCTGGCCATGCGGCGCAGTTGCTGGTGTTCCACACCATGATGCAGCCGGGAGATGAATTCGTGGCAGCGCGGCAGCTTTATGGTGGCTCAATCAACCAGTTCAGCCACTCGTTCAAATCCTTCGGCTGGAACGTGGTGTGGGCCGACTCGGAAGATGTTTCGAGTTTCGAAAAAGCCATAACACCCAAAACCAAAGCCATTTTCATCGAGTCAATCTGCAATCCCGGTGGTCGCTTCACAGATATCGAAGCTGTTGCAAAGATCGCGAAGAAAGCCGGCATTCCCTTGATCGTCGACAACACGTTGGCCACACCTTACTTGTGCAACCCGTTCAGGCATGGTGCCAATATCGTATTGCATTCGTTGACCAAGTTCATGGGTGGCCATGGCAATTCAATGGGTGGCGTGATTGTTGACGGCGGCAACTTTGACTGGTCAGCTTCGGGCAAATATCCACTGCTGTCAGAACCCAACGAAAGTTATCACGGCCTCAAACTGCACGAAACATTTGGTGGCATTGCCTTTGCCATTGCCTGCCGTGTGTTGGGCCTGCGTGACCTTGGACCAGCCATTGCACCGCTCAATTCATTCCTGATCCTGACAGGCATGGAAACATTGGCGCTGCGCATGCGCAAGCATTGCGACAACACGTTGGAGGTGGCGACCTGGTTGTCCAAGCATCCGAAAGTGGCGTGGGTCAATTATGCCGGCCTGCCGGGTGACAAACATCACGGGCTGCAACAGAAATACGCGCCGAAAGGTGCAGGCGCGGTTTTCACATTCGGCCTCAAAGGCGGCTATGATGCGGGTGTTAAACTCGTGTCGGATGTAAAACTGTTTTCGCATCTGGCCAATATTGGTGACACGCGATCGCTGATCATTCACCCTGCCTCCACCACGCACAGCCAATTGAGCAAGGAACAACAGGTCACAGCCGGTGCGGGACCAGACGTGGTGCGATTGTCGGTTGGCATTGAAGATGCCAAGGATATCATCGCCGATTTGGAACAGGGCCTCGGCTGACCACAACATAATGCCGGATGGCGAAGGCCAGCAGGATCATGGCGGTGGCCTGGTGCGTGAGGGCTGTATGGAGTTTCACCTGTCCCAAGACAGTTGAAATGCCCAGCAGCACCTGCGCCAACACCGCAACGAGCACGATCCATGATGAGCGCTGCCGCAACAGCAATGCTTGCATGACGGCCAATGCAAGGATCACATAAGCGAGAATGCGATGGTTGAACTGCACGGCCAACGCATTTTCAAACCAGTTGCGCCAAAGCGGTTCAATGTTGGCCAGGCCATCAGGCAACCATTGCCCATTCATGGTGGGCCAATCGTAAGCGGCATGACCGGCATCCAATCCGGCTACAAAGCCACCCGCCGCCACTTGTACAAAAAGCAACGCCAGAAAAGCCAGGGCCAGCCCACTGCCCCACCAGCGTTTTCGTTCAACGACAGCATTCAATGTCAGCGCAGCGTAAACAACCGCAGCGAACAACACCGTGGCCAAGCTCAAATGCGCGGCCAAACGATATTGGCTGACGTCGACACGTTCCGACAAGCCGGATGACACCATGTACCAGCCAAGCGCCCCTTGCAGCCCGCCGATCACAAACAACAGAACCAATCGAGGCCACAAAGTTCGCGAAACGCGTCTGGTTACGATGAAAAACATAAGCGGCATGATGAATGCGAAGCCAATGATGCGCCCCAGAAAGCGATGCGCCCATTCCCACCAATAGATGAACTTGAAATCCTCCAAGCTCATGCCCTTGTTCTGGATTTGATATTCGGGAATGAGTTTGTATTTTTCGAAGGCCTCCAGCCAATGGGCATGAGACAAGGGTGGAATGGCACCGAGCAGCGGTTTCCATTCCGTAATCGACAATCCAGAGTCAGTCAGCCTTGTCGCTCCACCGACAATCACCATGCAAAGAATCAAAAAGGCGATAAACCAGAGCCAAACCGCGACAGCGGGGGAATTGCGTGTGAAAGTTCCAGACATACTGCTGCTTACGGATGCAGACCCATCATGGGCAAGCGCCGTTTGGCCGCACCCATCTGAGCGCGGTTTTGCGTTAAGCAACCATCCATGAAATTACGCGCCCGCAAAGCACTCGGCACATTTCTCACTGTGGTCTGGATGACGGTGTACTCGCTTGTCATGATGGCGGTGGGCGGAATCCTTGTCATTGGCCGGGGCATGACACTTGAATTGCCCTTTTATATCATCGCCGGGCTTGGTTGGGTTCCGGTTGAAATGTGGATCATCAAATTCATGTCCCGCCCGGATCCGGTTTAGCCAACATTGAGAGCGCGAAAGCGGTTCGACAAACGTCCTGGAACACCAGAGATCAGGGCTTCAATGTAACGGGTTTTCTGAAAGCGCCCGGAGATCATGATGCGGGGCAAGGCCTGCAAATGGTTGGCATGTTCAGGCTCAAGTGTTCCCAAGCGCGTGACAACGGATGATGTGTAGCCCGCCTCTTCGCACAGTCTGAATTCACGCGGACCAGCAGCATCACGATTGCCATAGGGATAGGCAAAGTGCTCAACTGATTTCCCCAATTCAGAGGCAATGCGGCGGCCAGAGTCCACAATCTCACGCCGCGCATCTTCTTCGGCAAGCTTGCGCAAATTGTAGTGGTTCAGCGTATGCGCGCCAATCGTGGCCAACGGATTTTCACTCAACAGCCTGAGTTCGTCCCAAGTCATCGCCGTTGCGTGGCACATTGCGTTCAGATCAACTTGGTGTTCATCCGCCAATCGTTTGATGGCATCGCGTTGCGCGAATTCAGGCATGTTTTGCAGTCGCGGTGCAAGGGATTTCCAGGCGGACCACTTTGCAGCTTCCGTCGTGGTGTCAGCCACAAAACTTTGGCCATTGATGGTGATGTCCAGTCGTCCGGCCTTGGCAATCACCTGTTCAAGGCCCCGCCACCATATTTCACATGTGCCATCGGCGATGCGGGGCGAAACATAAACAGTGAACGGACAATTGTGCCGTTGAAAAACCGGCATGGCGTGCAACAGGTTGTCTTTATAGCCGTCATCCAGAGTGAAAACCGCAAACCGATTTCCCTTCCGTTGTGCTTTCAGCCGCTCCACCGCGTTGGACAGGGATATCAGTTCATAGCCCTTGGCCTTTACCAGCGTGATGATGTCGCCCAAGAATTCAGGTGTTATTTCGAGATTGCTGTTGGGCGCAAAACCGGCTTGATGGCCTCCGCCCGGTGTCACATGATGAAGACAAAAGACAACACCCAAGCCACCCCAGCGCTGCGACAGCAATCGTGCAGCACCACTCCGGTAAACAAACTCGAAACCAGTTCTCAAAATGGTAGTGCGCGACATGGTATGTTCTTTGCTGGTTGTTCCTGGAAACCATATTGTGACGCAAAATGAAGCAAGAAAGTTAAGAACAGTCGCACCCATGAATGCGCTTTTCGCCAATTCTGAAACAGATTTTGTTGCCGCCACAGAAGGCGTCGGCGGTTTGCGGCTGCGTCTGTTCACCGACATGGAAACCGTAAAGCCGATTTGGCTGGCTTTGGAAGCCACCGGGATTTCAACGGTCTACCAGTCTTTTGTCTGGTGCCGGACGTGGATGCAGCGCGTTGGCAAGGCGAGACATATTTCGCCTTGCATTATCGTCGGTGAAAACATGTTTGGCGAGACAATGTTCGTGTTGCCGCTGCAATTGCGACGAAAATATGCGGTGCTGGTTGTCGAAAGCTTGACAGCGCCGCAGGGGGCCTATGGCTTTGGCCTGTTCAATACCGGATTTCTTGCTGACCAGGCTGCGGTCTGGTTTGGCAGTCATTTCAGCAATGTCGTCGCCATGCTGCCCCGGCATGACGTCTTGCACATCGCTGATATTCCGGGCAGTATTAAATGCTGTCCGGCTCCCCTGCTCTCGGTGCAAAATTTTCTGGCCGCAAACCAGAGTCATGTCATGGACTTGCAACCGGATTATCAAGCGTTGCTTGAGCAAAAACGTTCTTCCGAGTCACGCCGTTCGATGCGCAAACGTGACGCAAAACTACAGTCATCAGGCCATTTGTGTTTTGATCTTCCAACCACGCTCGCAGACCGTGAACTGACGATCAAAACCATGTTGATCCAGCAAAAGGCGCGCTTGGCAGAAGGTGGCGTGCACGGTGTGTTTGATGATCTTGAACAAGACTTTATTGCGGATTTGATCCACTCCAAAACTGCTGAAGGCCCGCTGCTTCGACCCTATCGTTTGATGCTTGATGGCAAGATACTTGCGGTCATGCTGGGTGCATATCGTCATGGCACCTATTGGGCATTGATCTCATCGCTTGCGGAGGGAGATGTTCGCAAACGTTCCCCCGGTGACTATGCGCTGCGTGCGATGATCCAGTCACTGTGCGAAGACGGCACGGTACAGTTGGATTTTTCAGCAGGTGATACTGCCTACAAGTCCCACTGGTCAGACCGTCGCGTGCCAATGTATTTCATTGTGCGGGCCACAACGCTTTTTGGTCTGCCGATAGCAGGATTTTTGCTGATACGGGAAAAGCTGAAACGACTTGCCAAGACAACGCCGTTTCTCAGCACACTGCTGTTCAACTTGCGCCGCTATATGCTGGGGCAAAAACCATCAGCCTAAAGCTGGATTTTATTGGACTGGTTCACATCTGAAACGAGGGACTGTTTGCTTTATCGCAAACTGTCCCTGATTTTAAATTCGGGGACAGCTTGCGAGAAAAAGCAAGCAGTCCCCTACCAACTCTGACTGAACCAATGATGCTAAAAACTTTCAAGCAGCAGCTTGCTGAATACCTTCCACGTGGATCAGATAGACATTTTCAAAACCTTTGGACCTGAGAGTCTGCGAGGCTGCGACAGCATCTTTTTTACGGTGCGAAGACGCATGCACCAGCACGGTGCTGCATCCCTTGGCCAATTGCAACATGGCTGGCGAGGCTTCTCCGGCATGCAGCAACACCACATCATAAATACCACTCAAGGTCTTGGTGATGGCTTCCATACGCACGGGCAATTGCGCGTCAGCCAAAACGTCGGTCGAGCCATGGCGGATGAATTGCAGGCTGGTCGCACGGTCACGCTGGATGGCTTTGCTGAAGTCTGATGTGCCGGTCAGCAATTCGGTAAGCCCTGGTGCATGGGGCAAATCAATCAAGTCCGGCAAAATGCTGCGTTGCGCTTCCAGATCGACAAGTACGGTTTTCAATCCGCTGTCGGCGAAATTTCGTGCCAATGCCAAGGCCAGTGCTGCGCCTTCGCTGCCACCACCCACTCCGGCGACGGCGCAAGCCTTGAAGGTACCCTGGCTGCGCATTGATTGCAGATGCAGTGACAATTCACCCAGCGTGTTGTGGATCATGCCCCCAGACCCCAAGGCAGCCAGAAGTGATCTTGCCTCAAGGCTGGAGCGGGCTTGCGGGATGCTGGCGAGTGTGATTGGTGCCGTTTGTGCAGTTTCAACTTTGGTGGCCACAGGTATCGGCGGAGAAGGTTCAACTGCGACACCATGCCCTGAAACATCAATTTCCGGTATGTCCAACCGATGCTCCATTGCCTCGCGTGCAGGGTGCCGATTGCGATTTATTTCTGCAGGCCCACCCATTGACGCTTCGTTCATGCGCGTAGCCTGTGCCATGATTTCAAACAAAAATGCGAGACCGATGCCCAAAGCGAGTCCGGCCATCGAAGCCAAAACAACAATGGGACCAACTTTCGGGAAAAACGGAGCGGGTGGAACCGATGCCGTTTGAATGATCCGTGCAAAGCCCGGCTGCAAGGCGAGATTCTGCCGCGTGTTGCTGTCAGCAAAACGTGCGAGCATGATTTCGAGTTGATCGCGCCCGGCTTTTGCCTCGCGCTCCAATTCTTTCAGTTTCACTTCATCCTGGGCTGAACCACCTTCGCGATCCTTCAAGCCTTCCAGACTCTTTCGAAGCGATGCTGCACGGGCTGCTGCGATCTTGGCCTGTCCCTGCAGGCCGTCAACAATTTTCAGTGCCTCACTCCGGATCCGGCGTGCAACGTCGGCCGCTTCTTTTTTGGCGGCAAGCATTTTGGGATGATTGGGCAAATAGGTGGCGGACAATTCCGTATATTTTCGCTCTGCTGCCCCCTGCTGTTCATTGAGGCGCTGGATGGTGGTCGAGGCCAGCACTTCGCTTGACCCGTCAACATTGCCACGCACTTCCAGCATCTGGCGGATTTCGTCGGCTTTGGCTTTCGCCTCGCTGCTGGCGGCTTCCGCAAGCGTGATTTGGGTGTTCAGTTCGGAGGTTTCCTGGCTGTTCAAGGTCGAGGTCTGGCCCTTCAAGAGCCCCGCATCAGCGCGGAACTTTTCCACTGCGGCTTCGGATTGACTTACCTTTTTGCGGAGGCCTTCGATTTGCGATGACAGCCATTCGCTGGCCCGCCCGGTGTCGCCTACACGTTGTTCCCGGGTTGAAAACACATATTGCTCTGCCAAGGTATTGGCCACACTGGCCGCAACTTCAGGCGAACCGGACTGATATTTGATGCCGATGACGTTTGATTCAGGGATTGCATAAACCGTCAATGCGCCATTCAGCTGATCATAAGCACGCTGCTCAACTGTCATGATGCGCGGATCATCTGAAAATCCGGTGGCAATCATAAACTGCTTCAACATGCCCAAGCCGCTTTTCATCGGATCGAACTCTGGCCGCTCGTTCAAATTCAGATTTGCGACAACACGCTTTCCCAAGTCTTCCGATTGTAGAACTGCAACTTCACTGGCAATGGTGCGCGCATCAATCTGCGTTTCGCGTTTGTCAGCTTGTGCCACATTTGCCGAGTCATAGGGCGTCGACAGATTGTCGATCAGCACCCGGGTTTCAGCCTGGTACTTCGGTTTGATCGTGGTCACGATACCGACACCCAACAGAACGCCTATCGTCAGACATGACAGCATGAGCAGCTTCCGCCGTGCCATGCCGCTCAAAACATCCATAATACTGAACGAGGGTGGTTCCCCGTATAACTGGCTCATCGTTCAAACTCACTCATTGACGCGTTTCCGGCACATTCTCCCATTTATGGTAACCAATCCCTTAACAGCCGGACGTTGAATGGCTTTAAGTGATTGCTAACCATAAGCCGCTACGGTCCATGCAATCGCCTGCAAGGGCAACAGTTCGTTCATTTGAGTAGATCCCAGTCATGCGTATTTCCATGTTATTTGCTGTCGCCCTCATGCTTTCAGCCTGTACTGAAACGTGGGAGGCAAACGCCCCTTCGGCACCTCCAGGTGGTACGGGCATCATGGCTGATGATTCATTGCAATCAGGCTCGGATGCGGTGTCGTCGATTTCACAATTGCCGAGCGCGAATGCGGTTGGTGCCATTCCACCATTTGCAACGCAAGGCCAGGCAGCGGCATATGAGTTTGGTTCAGGGTACCGCGTTGGCGCTGGCGACAGACTATCGGTGCGGGTAATCGGCGAACAGGATTTGACGGGCGAGTACATTGTGGATGCCACAGGTGTGATGAGCATGCCTTACGTACAATCGGTTCCGGTTGCAGGTTTGAATACAGGCCAGATCGAGCGCTTGATCGAACGCAAATTGAAGGCGGGATATTTGCGCGATCCGAAAGTATCGGTGCAGGCCATCAATCTCCGTCCCTTCTACATCATGGGCGAAGTGACAACGGGGGGCAGTTTCCCCTATCAGCCCGGCATCACGGTCCAAAATGCCATCGCCATTGCTGGCGGTTATGGTACGCGCGCAGACAAAGGCGTTGTGCTGATCACCCGCAAATCGGCAAACGGCACCAAGACATTCAAGGTTCCTGTGACGACACAGGTCTATCCCGGCGACATCGTGTTCGTGCGTGAACGCTGGTTCTGACGTTTACGCCCATGAAAATTGTCCACGTTTTCAGAGCGCCAATTGGCGGATTGTTCCGGCATGTGCGCGACCTGGCACGGGGTCAAACAGAACTGGGCCATGAGGTTGGAATTATCTGCGATTCCACGACCGGCGGGGACTATGCCGCAAAGTTGCTGACCGAACTCAAAGCCCATGCGTCACTTGGCGTTGAGCGCCGGCCAATATCGCGGATTCCGGGCATTGGAGATCTTCTCGGTGCGAAAGCCGTGATTGATATGGCGAAAATCTGGCGTCCGGATGTGTTGCACGGACATGGCGCAAAAGGCGGAGCGTATGCCCGCCTTGCAGGCTATCGTCTCGGCATAAAATCATTTTACACCCCGCATGGTGGCAGCCTGCACCATCGTGCGTCGTGGCCTGTGCAAAAGGTTTATGACGGCACTGAAAAACTATTGCGCCGCATTGGCACCGGCCTCTGCTTTGTCTGCAATTATGAACGCGACCTTTTTGAACGCGTGATCGGCATCAAGGGTGCATCACACATTGTCGCGCACAACGGGATTTGGGATGACGAATTCATTCCGGCGATTGCAGCAGCTGACGCAACAGATTTTCTCTTTGTTGGCGAAATGCGGGACTACAAAGGGGTTGATATCCTGCTGCGTGCGCTCGCCCGCATTCCGGGTGCCACACTTACACTGGTGGGTGATGGACCTGCCATGGACGAGTACAAGGCTTTGGCCGTAGAACTTGGCATTGCCGACAAGACAAAGTTCACGGGCCGCATGCCGATGCTGGATGCCGTCAAACACGGGCGCATCATGGTTTTGCCGTCGCGTTTTGAGTCATTTCCCTATGTTGTACTTGAAACAGCTGCGGCGAGTTTACCCCTGATCACCACTGCCGTTGGCGGAATTGCTGAGGTGGTGCCGCGTTCTCTGCTGTGCGACCCTTTGACGGTGGAACAGCTCTCAAGCCAAATGGCAGACTTGTTGTTCCACCCTGCGCAAATAAAAAAAGACGGGGCTGACTATGCAGAGCTTATCCGCAAAACCTGTTCAGCCCGCGAAATGACGCGAAAAATCACGGATTTCTACGCTTCCGCCTGACTGTATTTCCGGCGTTAACTCCGCAATAACCATGTTTGACGGGAATGGTTAGTGTTGCCCTGTGGGGCATTGGGATTGCTTTGTTGAATACGCGCCAGTGCTGTGTCTCGAAACGAAGCAGAACCATGAAACCCGATGTTACCAAACTGAAATCTGTGACCCGGTCCGTTGACGTCGCAGCACTACTCGGTGACGGCCCGCCACAAAACTGGCAACAATCACGTGACGACATTCTTCACCAAATGCCTGACAAACCATTTGTGGCACCCCGTGTGTTGTTGGCACTTGTCAGAATGGTCGAAGGTCTGATTGTCGCAATCATTGCCCTTGCCACCCTCATCAGGTATCCCGGCCTCGACAGCATGAATGAGCCTTGGCTCTATTTTAGTGTAACATTGGTCGCTGCCATCATTTTCCCGGCATTGCTGCACGTGACTGGCAATTACAAACTCAACACCCTGCTCAACCCATTGCCCCGTCTCACCAGCATAGCAGCGTGCTGGCTGCTGATGTTCGCTGGCATCATGCTCTTTGCCTTCGTGTGGAAAGTTGGCGCAGATTTGTCGCGCGGATGGTTGCTGACATGGTCAATGTCGGGCCTTTTCTTCGCTTTCGCATTCCGCTTTGCACTGGCACATTTTGTACGCCGATTGAACCGCAACGGTCAATTGAACCGCCGCGCGGTTCTCGTCGGCGGAGGCATTGCGGCAGACCATGTCATTGCCACACTCAATGCATCGCGCGATACGGGCCTGACAGTTCTTGGTGTGTTTGACGACCGGGGTGAAGACCGCGCACCCGTTACCGCGCAAGGTTTGAAAAAATTGGGAACGATTGAAGACCTGATTGATTTCGTGCGTTCCACCCGCGTCGACACGCTGATCCTGACTCTGCCTGTGACAGCCGAGAACCGCTTGTTGCAAATTCTTGAACGGCTTTGGGTGCTGCCGGTCGACATCCGTCTGTCTGCGCAGGATCAGCGCATGCGCTTTCGCCCGCGTGCCTACTCGTATATCGGCAATCTGGCACTTCTGGATTTGTTTGACAGGCCATTGGGTGACTGGGGACCGTTCCTCAAGATGCTCGAAGACAAGATCATTGCAACAATTGCCCTCGTCCTGTTGCTCCCGGTTTTTGCCGCCGTAGCCTTGGCTGTAAAATGGGAAAGCAAGGGCCCGGTGTTTTTCCGGCAGAAGCGCTATGGCTTCAACAACGAACTGATTGAGGTCTATAAATTCCGCTCGATGTACACAGACCTTGCGGATGGCGATGCCCGCAAGCTGGTCACCAAAGATGATCCACGGGTCACAAGGGTTGGCCGGATCATTCGCAAAACCAGTCTTGATGAACTGCCCCAATTGTTCAATGTGCTCAAAGGTGAGTTGTGTCTCGTCGGTCCCCGCCCGCACGCGACCATGGCGAGCGCTGCCGGCAGTCTCTACGAAACCGTGGTTGACGGCTACTTCGCCCGTCACAAGGTGAAACCCGGCATGACCGGCTGGGCCCAGATCAACGGCTGGCGCGGCGAAACCGACACAGCAGAGAAAATCGAACGCCGTGTCGAACATGATCTCTACTATATTGAGAACTGGTCGTTAACCTTCGATCTTTACATATTGGCAAGGACTCCAACCGCCTTGCTAAACACAAAGCAGGCCTACTAGGCTGCCAGAACGATGCAATCTCCAGCTACGGCAGGACATCCGGCTAGTGCCAATATTG
Source organism: Hyphomicrobiales bacterium (assembly GCA_043754325.1). Taxonomy (GTDB): domain Bacteria; phylum Pseudomonadota; class Alphaproteobacteria; order Rhizobiales; family Aestuariivirgaceae; genus Aestuariivirga. Next base: position 39,291 of record JAYUVC010000081.1, on the reverse strand, counting down.
CCGGATATTTCCTCAATTTTTTTATTTGGCTGATGTTGGCTGTTTCGTTCTTTGTGCATTTTGAACCCGCGCCCGTTGATGTTGTTTTTGCCATCGCGTTGCTTTTCTTTGCGAAGACACGCCTCTCCGCTGTCATCGGCGTGGTGCCGCTTGTCATATTGTTGTTGGTCTACAACCTCGGCGGCTTCATGAGCTTTTTACAAGCGCCACAACAGCCCAAAGCGATGATGTTCATCATCACGTCGAGCTATATGGCAGTGACCGGGGTGGTGTTTGCACTTTACGTCGCCACAGACCCGGCAAAACATGTCCGCATCATTGGTATTGGCTGGATATTCGGTGCTGTCATTGCGTCAATATGGGGAATGGTGGACTATTTCAATTTGCCAGCACCCTTGCCGCTACAGGTGTTGCCCGGACGCGCAACTGGTTATTTCAAAGACCCGAATGTGTTCTCGACCTATCTGATCTTTCCAATTGTCTTGATGTTGCAAACACTCATATTGAAACAATCAAAGCACCCCATTTTGCTCAGCCTCTCACTTTTCGTTTGTGTGATAGGGCTTTTTCTCTCTTTCTCGCGTGGTGCTTGGGCGAGTTTTGTCGCAGCCACAGTTTTAATGCTGGTGTTTACTTTTTTTCTGTGCCGGGACCAGCGACTGCGCACACGACTGATACTCTTCACCATCGGCGGATTGATCATTGCGACCCTGACGTTCATGTTTCTCATGAGCATTCCCGCCATCCGCACCATGTTCATTGAACGTTTTGCCTTGGTGCAATATTACGATACAGGCGAAACCGGACGTTTCGGCAATCAGTTGCGTTCACTCCCCGATCTCGCTGCCCGTCCATTCGGCTATGGGCCCTTGGTGTTCCGCAACATTTATGGTCAAGACCCACACAATACGTTTCTCAACGCGTTCGCATCCTATGGCTGGTTTGGAGGGATAACATACGCATTACTGGTGATTTCGACCTTCATCATCGGGCTCAAATCCGTGTTTTTACGGACTCCGTGGCAACCCATGGCCATCGCGCTGTTCTGTCCTCTTGCTTCTACAATTCTGCAGGGTGTTCAAATTGACACCGAACATTGGCGGCATTTCTACTGGTTGCTTGGCATGATGTGGGGTGTCTATGCGGCGAGTGCACACTACGCCCGTCAACCGGGTGTTCAGGCCAATGCTTTTCGTCCGACCAGCCAATCGTTGCCCGTATGGCAATCGCGCGGGCAACGCTGATGTCTAAATTGTCCGAAAAAATCAGCAGTACATTCGGTGACCAACTTGCCGCCAAGCTCTTTGGCCCCGGACTTTCGGCGTTGATCATCAAGCTTGCCAGTGCCGGCCTCAGCTATTTGATGTTGGTCAGTTTTGCCCGTATGCTGGGCCCCACTGATTATGGGCATTTCGGGGTGATGCTGAACATTGCCATTGTGGTATCAGCGGTCGCCGCGTTCGGTTTGCCAACCGGTGTCATGCGTTACTGGGCAGGTTATCTGGCCAAAGCCGATGCCGCACTTGCCAAAGGCTTTCACAATGATGCGCAAAAAATTCTTGCAGTTGTTGGCATCCTTCTGATTGGCCTTGGGGTTTTGGCATCGTGGCTGGGCTGGTGGTCGAATGCTTTTGGTTTGCCGTTTGGGGCCTTCCTGGTGGCATTGCTTGCGGTTGGTTTTTCCTTTGGTGACTATTATGCCAATGCGTTGCGGGCGCAGGAACAGGTGCTGTGGTCCATGGTGCCGCGTGACGTTGTCTGGCGCATTGCGGCCCCGGTTCTTGCGGCAATTGTATTGTACAGCAGCGGTGGTTTGACGGCGGGCCAGGCTGTTGGCTGTTGCATCGCAGCAATGGCAATGGTCGCTGTCGCGCAAGCTGTCGAATCGGCCCGGGCTTCCAAACGTTTGGCCGGCAATGTGGCGGCGCGCACTGATTGGCCACAGTGGCGTGGCCCGCTCATTCCGCTTGCGGGTGCGGGTATTCTTTATGCCATGGTGCAGCAACTTGATGTTGTTGTGATCGGTGCCTACCTCGGTGCTGCGGAGGCTGGTGCCTATTTTGCCGCGCAGAAAACTGCAAGTCTTCTCGGGCTTGTGATGATCGCTGGCGGACTTGTTGCTGCCCCCCTGATGTCTGCGGCGTTTCAGGCCGGCAAGCGAGACGAGTTGCAACGGATTTGCAAACTGCTGGCGCTTGCCATTGCCATGACGACTGCGATTGGTTTTGTGGTTCTCGCCATGCTGGGAAAACCACTTCTGGCGATTTTCGATCCTGCCTATCAATCGGCTTACCCGCTGCTTCTCATTCTGGGATTGGGCTATGCCATTGACGCGCTTGCGGGACCAACCGCTTACCTTATGCAGATGACGTCACTTGAAGGCGCATATTTGCGCATCATGGCGGTGGTCTATGCTTTCGTGCTGTCGTTGCAAATCATGTTCGTTCCAAAATATGGTGCCATTGCCGCCGCAGGGGCAACAGCACTTGGGGTGGCGCTTTGGAATATCATCGCCATTTACCAATTGCGGCGCTCAATTGGCGTAGATTCATCAATTCTCAGTTTCTTTCTGCCACCACGGCTGACATGACACGTTCAAACGACCCGCGCATCGCCGTCCTCATTCCGTCCTATAATCCCGGCACGGAGTTGCAAGGCACACTTGACAGTTTGCGTGAACAGACTGTGCCGTTTCGATTGTTTATCGTTGATGATGGCAGCAAGCAGCCGGGCGACTATGAAGCATTGACCGCTGGCATGGATGCCAGGATCATCCGCCTGCCCCGCAATCTTGGCATTTCCGGTGCGATGAACGCCGGACTTTCGGAAATCATGGCAGGATCATTTGACTATATTGCCCGGCTCGATATTGGTGACTTCTGTGCGCCAGAACGATTTGCCAAACAACTGGCCTATATGGATTTGCACAGTGACGTGGGCATATTGGGCTCCGCAGTTGAGTTCCGCCTGTTTGATGCCGCACGCGCTCTCATTGGCTCCAAGCTTTTGGTGTTTCCCCTGACGCCCGAAGCTGCCGCAAAACGCCTGCGTTTCAATGTCGCCGTCATTCACCCAGCCATGTTGATCCGCAGAAGCGTGTTTGAGCAGCTGAAGGTCTATTCTGAAAATTACCCCGCAGCCGAAGATTTCGATTTGCTATGGCGCGCCCACAAGGCCGGATTCAAATTGACGAACCTGTCTGAAACTTTGCTGATCAAGGAAGAAACTCCGGGCTCAATTTCGCAAAAGCGCCGCCGCCAACAAATCATGAGCCGCCTTCGCATCCAGTGGGACAATCGCGACGTGCGGGATCCGCGTTGCTGGATGGGCTTGGCAAAAAGCATCGTCACTTGGGCTTTGCCCGCCTGGGCGGTGCATTCACTCAAATTCATGATGGGGAAACAGCGGGGGAGAAAGATGGTCGGAGCGACAGGATTCGAACCTGCGACCCCTAACCCCCCAGATTAGTGCGCTACCGGGCTGCGCTACGCTCCGACTGTGATCAGCGTGTAGCGTGATCGTCTCCCAAAGGCAAACACGAATTCAGCGGCTTTGCAGAACCCAGAGCACATCACCCCTGCGGCCACAGAGATGCTGAGCCTGACTGGCAAGTGCAATGAGCCAGACAATTTCAGCTCCCACAACAGCATAACCCATGCCAATCGGCCCAAAAGCATGACACAAGAGAACCGATAGACCCAACAATACGAGCAGCGTCAGCACACATGCGCCCGCAGTGCGCAACTGAAAACCGTTGATCGACAATATTTGCTGGTTCATCCCACCCAAGGCACGCAGTGACTGGCCAATCATGAACAGCACCAGCAGCCATTTGCCCTGCCGGTACACATCACCAAACAGGCCAAGCACAAAATCTCCCAGCACCAGTGCTCCCGCAAGACCGCCGAGGACGATGATGATGGTGGTGTAGTTGATGCGCTTTAAAACCGCGTTGACCACATCATCTTCGCGCCGCACCAGCGCTTGCGTGAAATCCGTTGCCACCAGCATTTGACCCGCCTGCAACACAAAGCCCGCAATCGCCGCAAGCCGCATGGCGATGCCAACGACGGCCACATCTTTCTCAGGCAAGATAAAACCACTGGTCAATATGACGATATCGGCAAAGGCCAACATGGTGGCTGATACCAAGGTCAGTGAAAATGCCTTGGCCCGCACCCGCCTGGCGAAGGCCGCTCGGGGCCATGCGAAATGGCGCGCTGAAATTCCAAGGCCTTTCATCGCCATTGCCTGACCCACAGCCGTCAGATAGGTGACGCTGGCGAACACAATCAATGCTGTAACCGCTGTACTCACCCAGCCCGCCAAAGACCCTGCCAATAATCCGGCAAGAAAAGCCGAGGGACGAAACAGGAAGTCGGGCGCATAGGCGGTTTTGAACATGCGTTCAGCCATGGCCATTGATGCGTTGTAACGGATGAAAAGCGACGCAGGTGTGCAGACGAAGCCGAAGAACAGCGCGGTTTTTTGTCCCGCCGTGAGATCGACCAACGAGACAATGATCCATCCCAATGCACATAGTATGCCATAGGCCATCAGGCTGTCCATCACGGCGACCTTGTTGAAAGCTTCAGCGAGCCCGCGCCTGCCATGGGCTGTCAGTTTCGGGAGTTCGGTTGTGGCCAGCAGCGAATATCCCCCGCCTGCGGCCAGCGACACGAAAGAGGCAGCACTCATGCCAAGGAATACAATGCCAACATCGTCAACGCTCAGAATTCGCGCCAGCACCAGCTGACTGGCAAATCCGACGACAGCGCCGATCAGTCGTGCGCCGACCAGACTGGCCATTTTGCCAACGAGTGATGACAGTTTCACGTTGCCGTCGGGTCCAGCATTTTCCGCGCGTCTGACAAATCTTTCAGCGCTGCTTTCAAGGCATCAGATTGGGCGGCAGATAGACGGTGGACCACTTTCGGCGGCTCGTCGCGTGCAGCAACCTTGGCGACCGCCTTGCCAGCACGGGGTGCCATTGTGGCGCGACCCGGCAAGGGCGCACCTTCACGAATGGCATCGCCCTGACGTGGCTTGATATCGCCCCGGCCAACGCCGACGACGTAGCCTGCATTCTCTTCCTTGAAAATGCGCTGCACGCCGCGGATTGTGTAACCTTCACCATACAACAGCGTGCGAATGCCTCGCACCAGATCAACATCGGATGGACGGTAATAGCGGCGGCCACCAGCGCGCTTCATCGGTTTGATCTGGGTGAATTTCGTCTCCCAAAAGCGCAGCACGTGTTGGGGAACGTTCAGTTCCTCAGCCACTTCGCTGATGGTGCGGAAGGCGTCTGGTGATTTTTCCAAGGATCAGTTCCTTTGCTTCAATCTTCGTCGCCGCCTTCCAGGCCATTGACGATGTTTTTCATCACTTGGCTGGGGCGAAAGACGAGAACGCGGCGCGGCGTGATCGGCACTTCTTCACCGGTTTTGGGATTGCGGCCCATACGCTCCCGCTTGGACCGCAGCATAAATGTGCCGAAAGACGAAAGTTTGACCGATTGCCCGTCAACCAAGGCATCCGCCACCAAATCCAGCACGGCATTGACCATGTCAGCCGATTCTGTGCGCGACAGACCTATGCTGCGATGCAATGATTCACTCAAATCTGCGCGTGTAAGCGTTTTCTTGTTCATGTCCCGGACCTCTCCTGCAGAACCGACGAAGCAGACTGTATGGCGAGACTCAGTTTGCGTCAATGAGAAGATTGATAAATCTCAAAGACTTATCAGGGGGAGTTAATGCGGGTGCGATTACAGCCGCACAAGTGCTGCACCCCAGGTGAAGCCGCCGCCCATGGCTTCCAGCAAAACCAGATGACCGGGCTTGATCCGTCCGTCTTTCACGGCAACGTCAAATGCCAGTGGAATCGATGCTGCAGAGGTGTTGCCGTGCTTGTCGAGCGTCAGCACAATCCGGTCTTCCGAAATGCCGAGTTTCCGCGCTGTGCCCTCAAGTATGCGGCGATTGGCCTGATGCGGCACAAACCAGTCAATATCCTGCGGTGCCACGCCTGCCTGCTTCATGACCTGATCCATCACCGAGGCAATATTGGTCACCGCGTGTTTGAATACTTCACGTCCTTCCATGCGCAGGTGACCTACGGTTTTTGTGGTTGAAGGTCCGCCGTCGACATAGAGTTTGTCGTTGTATCGGCCATCGGCCCGCAGTTTTGATGCAAGCACGCCCTTGCTGCCATCGCCCTCAGTGGCGGACAACACAAAGGCCCCTGCCCCGTCGCCGAACAGCACGCAGGTTGTCCGGTCGGTCCAATCGAGAATGCGGGAAAAGGTTTCAGAGCCGATGACCAGCGCGTGCCTCGCTGACCCCGTCCTGATCAAGGCATCGGCAGTCACAAGTGCATAGACAAAGCCGGAGCATACGGCTTGCACATCAAAAGCTGCTCCCTGGCGAACGCCCAGGTCATTCTGCACCAATGTTGCCGTGGCTGGGAATGTGTTGTCGGGCGTTGAGGTTGCCAATACAATTAAATCAATATCTGCTGCGGTCAGCCCTGCCGCTGTCATGGCTTTTTGTGCTGCTTCAACTGCAAGTGTGCGTGTGGTTTCACCCTCACCTGCGATGTGCCTCGCGTGAATGCCGGTACGTTCGACGATCCATTCATGGCTGGTGTCGACAATCTTGCTGATATCGTCATTCGTCATGATGCGCTTTGGCAGCGCTGAACCCACACCGGTGACGCAACTCGTGATCATGCTGTTACTCTGCTGCCTTCGCTGTCGGTGCGCTGATGGAATGCAGCTGGGCCGCATCTTCTGCAATCTTCGCAACGAGTCCGTTTTTCACCATTTCGATGGCCACATCAATTGCGGTGGCAAAGCCAAGCGCATCAGTGCCGCCGTGGCTTTTGACCACAACACCATTCAAGCCCACGAATACGCCGCCATTGTGTTTGCGGGGATCAAGTTTTTCCTTCAACGCACGGAAGGCACCCTGTGCGAGAAAGGCGCCGAGTTTTGACAACACCGTGCTGGTCAGCGCGGACTTTAGAAAACTGTTGATTTGTCTGGCAGTACCTTCCGCCGTTTTCAAGGCCACGTTGCCCGTGAAACCTTCGGTCACGACAACGTCAACAGTGCCCTTGCTGATGTCATCGCCCTCCACGTTGCCGTGAAAATGCATCGGCAAGTTTATCTCGCGCAGCAGCTTTCCAGCTTCTTTCACCGCTTCGTTGCCCTTGATTTCTTCAACACCAACATTGAGCAATCCAACGCTGGGCCGTTCCAGGCCAAACAAACTGCGGGCCATGGCTTCTCCCATGACAGCAAATTCCAGCAATTGCCGCGCGTCAGCACCAATTGTAGCTCCTACATCCAGCACAACACTTTCACCACGCTCCGTTGGCCAGAGCACGGCGATGGCCGGGCGTTCAATGCCGGGAACCATTTTCAACACAAAGCGCCCCATGGCCATTAAAGCCCCGGTGTTTCCGGCCGAGACCGCTGCATCGGCCTTGCCGTCGCGCACGGCTTCAATGGCTTGCCACATGCTGCTTTTGCCACGGCCCCGGCGCAGCGCCTGGCTTGGCTTGTCATCCATCGATACGGCAACGTCTGAGTGGATGATGCGCGCGAGGGCTTTCAGTTTGGGATAGTCCGCCAGAACCGGGGCAATTTTTGCTTCATCGCCGAACAACAGGAACGTGAAGTCGGGATGACGTTCTGCGGCCAAGGCAGCGCCCGGCACCACAGTCGCAGGTCCAATGTCGCCGCCCATGGCGTCGAGTGCAATGGTCAATCTATCTGTCATGCCGTACCGGAATCAGTCTCGCCCGAATGCCTTGTTTGAGACGGGCAAAATAGAGGCTTCGAAGCGTGAAACAACAGCTAAATTCCGGCGTCACGTCTGGTCGGGCCGCAGCTTCAACACATTGAACGGATTGGGCGGCTTTTCGTCATGGACCGGATCATCTTCAATCACGGACTGGAACGCCTCACCCGGCATGCGGGGATAGGGGTCGAGTTCGAGGGCAATTGACTCTGCCACCACTTCGCCCAGATCAATGATGCCGTTTACAATCGGGTCAATGTCCTGTTCTGAATCATTGTTTTCGCCCGCAGGAATATTCAGGAAATAGCGTTCAACCGGAATTGTTGTCTGGGACCGGAACGTTTCCAGACTCACCACTGACTCCTGGTCAAGATCAATGAAGGCCTGACCCGAAATCTTCATGCCGCCCCCACGCCAGGATTTGGCTTGCAGTGCCGCAGTTACAGCGTGAATTTTCGGCACTTGAAAACGTGCCGCCAAGCCTTGGCATTCTTTTGCATCAGCGCTGATTTTCTCATGGGAACCCAGTGTCGCCACCCGCGCCACTTCCAATGGCCGGTGCAGTTCGGGTTTAGGCTCAGGTGCATGCTTCATCATTCAAACCTCACTTGACCTTCCGACAGACTACTGTAGTCCTGTGTGGACAGGACATGCTTTGCTTTGAGTGTCCAGCAGGCCATATCAATCGCGTGGCTGCTGTCACATTCGGCATAGACATTGCGGGCCAAGGTTTCGCCCAGCGCTGTTTCGCCCTGGTCCATGCCCTGTGTATAGGCCGCAACACGGCCAAAAAACGCCTCAGCCATCTTCCGCACTTTCTTGCCCACCGAAATATCACCGACGCCCACTTCCCGCAACGCTGCATCCATCTCCGCGAAAAACCGGTCTGTCAGGGCTTGCCGTAACACGTTTGACTCAGCACCGAAATGCCGCAAACGGTCCAGCGTCAAAAACATGTGCAGTACCAACATGTCAAAACGCCCGTCCAGATTGTCAGGGACCTGCCACTCCGCATAAAACCGCTCCTGCCGTGCAGCAGCCACAATTGCCGCATAAAGCGCTTCGCTGGGATCAGGCTTCCGATGTCCAAATAACCGCTTCAGGATCACAGGCTTGCTCGCGTCGTTTCTAACAGGCAAAAGGCCCACATGTCATTTTCCATTGCTTCACTTGATTCCATATTTACGCGCCGCTTTGTGATTTGGGTCGCAGGTGCTGTCCTTCTGGCAGGCTGCTCGCCTGAGATCAACCATCGCGGTTATTACCCGAAAGCCGGAGCCTTGGCACAGGTCTCCGAAGGCATGGCCAAAAGCGAAGTCGAAGGCATTCTGGGATCACCCTCCACAACAGCGTCGGTGAACTACCAAGGCGACAGTTATTATTATATCACATCCATGTCGCAAGGACGGGCCTTTCTTGAGCCTGTGGAAACAAGCCGCGAAGTTATCGCCGTCAGGTTCAACAAGCAGGACCAGGTTTCCAGTGTGGCTCAATATGGCCTTGAAGATGGACGCATCATCAACATGAACAGCCGCGAGACCCCGGCAGCCGGACAAGAATTTTCATTGCTGAAAGAACTGTTCAGAAGCGGCGCCAAGTTCGGTCCAAAAGCACCGGGCCTGATAGGTTCCGGAAAAAGTTAACATTCAACGGAGTTTTATCATGCGCCATTTTTTGATTGCCGCGTTTCTTGCGGTTTCTGCGGTTACAGCAGGTGCATCCGCATTTTGGCACGGCACGGTATATAATGTTGCCTATAACGATGTGCTGAATGTGCGGAAATGGCCATCGGCTCAATCCCGCATCATCGACTCATATGATAACGACGACGACGTCAGCCTGACCGGGCGCTGCAAGAACACAGTGACCAATGTCAGTTTCCGTGTGGACAATGGACAGTCCGCATCATGGAAACGCTCACGCATGCAACAGCAGAATGTATGGTGCCAAGTGGTCACGGGTGTCGGCAAAGTTGGATGGGTGCGCGGACGGTTTGTCCGGGCGGATTGAGCGCTGAATTTGACGGTTCGCCATATCATGTGATATGGCTAGCCATATGAAAACCACCGTTCAAATACCTGACGCGCTGTTGGCTGAAATTCAACAGATTGCCACAAAAAACAAAACCACCTTGCGCGCCTTGATGCAGGAAGGCTTGCAGCATGTTGTGGAGCAGGAACGGATGAAGAAGAAGCCGTTCAAGTTGAAGGATTGTTCGGTGAGGGGCAATGGCCTCGTGGATGAACTCAAAAATGCGCGGTGGTCCGATATTGTTGCGATGAGCTATGGGGATCGTAGCGATTGATTGCCATTGACTCCAACATACTGATTTATGCCCATCGGCAAGACTCAAATTGGCATCAGCCTGCGTTTGACGCAATCGAGCGCGTGACAAATCAATCAGGATTTTGGGCCATCACTTGGCCCAGTGTTCATGAATTCTTGTCGATTTCGACCCATCCACGCATCTATTCACCACCATCAAACATTGCAGAAGCAGTGGCGCAAATGGATGTCTGGATGAGCGCTCCAAACATTCGTTTGCTGGGCGAAACAGTAATGCATTGGGAAGGCCTCAAAGAATTGGCCATCAACGGCCAAATCACAGGCCCCCGCATCCACGACGCCCGAATCGCCGCGATTTGTTTGCAGCACGACGTGACGGAGTTATGGACGGCAGACCGGGATTTTTCGCGGTTTCCGAAGTTGAAGACACGGAACCCGTTGGTGGGGTAACGTTTTGGTTCATTTCGGCACTAACGCGTATTCACACCCCAAGGCTCATGACAACTACCGAAGTGATCGCCAGTGATAATCCCACTACCTCGCGTAACCCAATCGGTTCGTTGAATACAACATAACCAAGAGCTGCGAGTAACAATATGATAGATGCTGAGTACATAACAGCGATGGACGCAAGTGAATGGCTTTGCATCAGGTAAAGCCAGCCAACCGCTGTAGTTGCGTAAAGCGCTGCTCCTACTAAAAAGTTTAACGAAGTTATTCCATTTTCGCGTGCTGATGCGAGCTTAATAAAATAATCACCTACTATAGTCATTCCTGAAATAGCCAGCAGGATGGCAACCGATTTCATTTAAAAGCCGTTTCAAAATTTTGTGCCAATAACGATTGTAACTCAGGTTCAAAATCAAGTGTTTTTACAAATCGATAATCACAAGTAACTTCTTCTCCGATCGCAATATCACGAAAAGCATAACCATCGTGAAAATCCCACAGGAGGTTTGCATCAAAGGAGTGGTTCATAAATATGTTACCGTCCCCAGCAAGCACAAAACAATTGTCTGTTGGGAAAAACTCTGAATGGCGGCGAACCCATTGTTGCGCATGCGAAGGTAGTTCAAGATATTCGTTTATCGGAATCTTGCGGTCCAATAGCGGATTAAAACGCCAAATCAATGTTCCTTTTTTAATTGCTTCGGCTGCAAAAACACCAAGTCCGTGTATTAAACTTTTTTCAACGTAGTGTGCGAATAGCAGCAATTTATCAGCCCCTCACGTGAGCTTCCGATAAAGAGGTACCCCCCCCCGCTATATGTCAACCCCTTGTTGCATCGCTTGATGCTTGAATTCTAAGCGCATAGATTTGCTGAAGATCAGCATGAATCAGTCATGTGAAAAGCCCGAAAAGTCGCGTGTGCCAGATTCGATATTTTCTGCCTCAGACTTTACGTCGGGGAGTTGCTGTGAAGGTTGGTTTTCGGCAAATGTCGCGTAAAATTTAGCCTATGACCCTCAAGCCACGTACTGCACGACTTTGACCTCACTCGCACGTTCCCGCATCGCACAAGTGTCGAACCAGATTTGCATTTTCAGTAGCATGTCCATGTTCAGGCCAAATGCTTTCTCAATCCGCAGTGCCATTTCCGGCGAGACGGAAGACTTGGCGTTGACTAAATCAGATAATGTTGCGCGACGAACGCCTAGAACTTCAGCGGCTTTGCAAACGGAAAGATCAAGCGGCACTAAAATTTCTTCACGAATAAAAACACCGGGATGAGGTGGTTTCATGCCAACTTTAATTCGGGTCTTTGCCATTAACGATAGTCCTCCAAATTCAAATCAACCACTTCGTCAGCATCAACAGAAAATGTAATGCGCCAGTTGCCTGAAATAGAAATACTCCATATGCCAGACATATTGCCTTTCAACATGTGAATGCGCCAACCGGGTGGTCCGTTCACATCGCCAATTGCGTCAGCTACAACCAACGCCGCGATTATGTTTCGTATTCGTCCAACAAGTTCGCCTTGCAACTCTCGCATGTCATCGTTTTCTACCAACCGTCGCAGACCTCGACGCTTGATTGAACGAATTAACATGCTTCAAATTCGCACTCTGTAACCGTACGATCGTCAACAAAAAATGCCGGAGCAGTTCCCTGCCCCGGTTTTTGTGTTTGAACTCCCCACCCCCTGCCCCTCCCCATAAGAATGGGCAGGGGTGACTCGTGTTATTCACCCTTCCCCGATCTTCGGGGAGGGGCCAGGGGTGGGGTCAGAAATCAATGCCCCGCCAGCACCGCCAACAGCAACAACGCCACGATGTTGGTGATCTTGATCATCGGGTTCACAGCCGGGCCTGCGGTGTCCTTGTAGGGGTCGCCTACGGTGTCTCCCGTGACGCTGGCCTTGTGGGCTTCGGAGCCTTTCAGGTGTTTGACGCCCTTCGAGTCAACAAACCCGTCTTCAAAGCTTTTCTTCGCATTGTCCCAAGCGCCGCCGCCTGCGGTCATGGAGATAGCCACGAACAGGCCGTTGACGATCACGCCCATCAACATGGCACCCACGGCGGAGAAGGCTTGCGCCTGTCCTGCAATGGCATTGATGACGAAGTAAACGAAGATTGGCGAGAGAACCGGCAGCAGCGACGGCAGGATCATTTCCTTGATCGCAGCCTTGGTCAACAAGTCCACGGCGCGTGCATAGTCAGGCTTGGTGGTGCCCTTCATGATGCCGGGGTTTTCCTTGAACTGGCGACGCACTTCAACAACGATGGCTTGTGCCGCACGACCGACAGCCATCATCGACATGCCGCCGAAAAGATACGGCAGCAAACCGCCAAACAACAGGCCAACGACCACATAGGGGTTCGACAGGTCGAAGGAGACTTTCAAGTTGGGGAAGAAAGTTGCCAAATCCTGCGTGTAGGCGGCGAACAGCACGAGTGCACCCAAACCTGCTGACGCAATGGCATAGCCCTTGGTCACGGCCTTTGTGGTGTTGCCCACAGCGTCCAGCGCGTCAGTGTTGTGGCGCACTTCCTTTGGAAGCCCCGCCATTTCAGCAATGCCGCCTGCGTTGTCGGTGACCGGGCCGAACGCATCCAGCGCCACGATCATGCCCGCCAATGCAAGCATGGTTGTCACTGCAACAGCAATGCCAAAAAGCCCTGCGAGGTTGAACGTGACCAAGATGCCTGCGATGATGATGAGCGCTGGCACTGCCGTTGCTTCCATCGATACGGCGAGGCCCTGAATGACGTTGGTGCCGTGGCCTGTAATCGAGGCTTCGGCGATGGAGTTCACAGGACGCTTGCCGGTGCCCGTGTAGTATTCGGTAATCCAAATGATGGCAGCGGTGATCAACAAACCAGCGATGCCGCAGAAAAACAGTGACTTTGGTGTAAAGCCACCAAGGTCAACATTCATGTCGCCGAATATATAGGACATCACAGGCCAGAGCGCGACCAGCGACAGCGCACCCGTCACAAACACGCCCTTGTAGAGCGCGTTCATGATATTGCCGGACGCGCCGAGTTTCACAAAGTAAGTGCCTATGATCGAAGTGATCACACAGGCCCCGCCGATGGCGAGTGGCAGTACCATGCCAGCCAGCTTGTAGGCTTCCGGCAAGGCGATGGCCGCAAGCACCATGGTTGCAACCGTGGTGACCACATAGGTTTCGAACAAGTCAGCCGCCATGCCGGCACAATCGCCCACGTTGTCGCCAACGTTGTCAGCAATCGTTGCGGGGTTCCTTGGATCATCTTCCGGAATGCCAGCTTCAACTTTACCTACCATGTCGCCGCCAACGTCTGCACCCTTGGTGAAGATGCCGCCGCCGAGACGTGCGAAAATCGAAATCAACGAAGCGCCGAAGGAGAGTGCAACAAGCGCATCAATCACCGTGCGCGATGTTGGGGCGAAGCCCAGCGAGCCTGTCAGAAAGCCGAAGTACAACACCACGCCCAGAAGGCCGAGGCCTGCAACCAGCAGGCCTGTCACAGCGCCTGCCTTGAACGCAAGGTCCAAACCGCCGGCGAGAGATTTCGTTGCGGCTTGCGCCACGCGCACATTTGCGCGCACGGACACATGCATGCCGATGAAGCCTGCAAGTCCTGACAGGATTGCGCCTATGGCAAAACCAACGGCGGCATAGCGTCCAAGCAGATATGCCGTGATCGCAAAGATCACCGCGCCGACAACCGCGATGGTGGTGTATTGACGCTTCAAATAAGCTGACGCGCCTTCGCGCACCAAGCCTGAGATTTCTTGCATACGGGCAGAACCAGCGTCAGCAGCCATCAGGCTGCGCGTGGTGACAATGCCGTACACGATGGACAACGCGCCCGCGAGCACGATCAGCCAGAGTGTGGAGTTCATTTCTTGAATCCTTGAGTTTACAGTTGACCCAAACCCCGCTGTTGGCCGCGCCGTGCACTCAAGATCACGGAATCGCGCTTCCCTGCCAAAGGGCTCAGTAATGAATGCGGTATGCCAAACAAATGCCGTAAACTCAATGGGTGAAACGTATTAACATGAATGCGTGAATGAGGGGCGTTGCTCAGAAAAATGAGGGAAAGACGTTTTGGTTTAATCAGCATCACACTGATACTGCCTTCGGCTGCAACCACAACCACCCGATCATCGCCAGTGCGATTGCCGCTGGCGGGAACAGGGCGAGTGGCACTGCGGCCCATCCGAGTTCGGCCAGGATCACACCTGAGCTTGATGACGCGATGACCATCAGCAGGGAAATGCCAAAGTCATTTGCCGCCTGCACCTTGCCACGTTCGGACGGGCGGTAGGTATCGGTCAGCATGGTGGTGCCGCCGATAAAGCCGAAATTCCAACCCAGTCCAAGGATCATCAAGGCCACAGCGAAGTGTCCGAAGCTGATGCCCGCAAGCCCTGCCCCCGCAGCCAGCATCAGCATGACCATGCCAAGGGCTGTTATTTTTTCGACTCCGAATTTCTTGATCAATTGCCCTGTGAAAAAACTGGGTACAAACATGGCGAGCACGTGCCATTGGATGACCCAGCTTGCGTCGCCCTTGGTGAAGCCGCAGCCGATCATGGCCACGGGTGCTGCCGTCATCATCAGGTTCATCAAACCATAGGCAACCATCCCAGATGCCATGGCGACCAACATTTTGGGTTGCCGCAACAGTTCAGGCCAAGACCGTGCTACACCGCCTATGGTTGTTTCTGCTGGTTTGGGAATTTTTAGACAGAGTACCACCGCCATATTGAGCAGCGCCAAAACAACCGCCGCCGCATAGGAACCCGCAAAGGTGTGCAACGGAATCATCTCGCTGGTGTAATTTGAAATCACGGTGCCGCCAATTGCCGCCACCACGCCGCCCGTCAGCACCCAGGAAATGGCGATGGACTTGCTGTTTTCATCGGCGGCTTCAGCAGCTGCAAAACGATAAAAACCTGATGTGGCCTGAAACACGCCTTGCAGTGCCGTTGCAAAACAGAAAGCAGCAAAGTTGCTGGCGATGATCGCCCATACGGCAAGGGCCGCCCCCAGAATGCTGACCCCTGCCCCCATGAGAAAAATCGGCTTTCGCCCCACACGCTGCATGAGCAACGAAGCTGGCACCGTGGTGACCATTGCTCCCAACACAAACGTGGTCACCGGCAAGGTAGCCCAGGCGGGCGAGGGCGCAATGTTGAGCCCCACCAGTCCAGCCGTGGCAAACACCGTGATGATGCAGGATGAGTACAGCGCCTGCGCAACAGCCAGCAGCAAAATGGTACGTTTCGAAGCGGTCATGTCGCGAACCTTTATGTGTCGGAGTGCCTCTTGCACCCGAATTGCTGCAATAAGCAAATCCTCGGTTTATGGTTAACCTCTGCTTAAACAACTGTCGCTAATTTTCACGTCTTCAATCTGGGGAAACGCGATGGCTTTAAGTTCTGTTGTAAATGCAATTGTGGCCAAGGGCACCATTGCTGATGCCGATGTCACGGCCCTCCGACGTTGTCATGCCGACAGTAAGCTCAGCAAGCAAGACGCGTCCCGGCTGTTTGAAATCAACAGCGCCTGCCCAAGCCACCCCCCGGCATGGGCGCAATTTTTCACCGAAGTGCTGTCATATTTCGTCGTGCACCAGATGCGCCCCGTGGGCCATGTTGACGAAATCAACGCCGAGTGGCTGGTTACACACATCGATACGGACGGCAGGGTGGAGTCTCCAAACGAACTCGAACTGCTGATCAGGATACTTGAACAGGCAAAGTCAGTACCGCCCTCGCTCAACCTCTATGCGCTCAATCAGGTAAAGCATGCGGTGCTCACTGGCAAAGGTGTAACCCGCACCGGCAAGAACCAGCAACCGGGTGTGGTCACCGGGAGTGACGTCGAAACCTTGCGCCGCATTCTCTATGCCTATGACAGCGATGACAACATTGGCATAACGGCTGACGAAGCCGGACTGCTGTTTGACATCAACGACGCCACCACAAACGCCGACAATCACCCGTCATGGAATGTGCTTTTCGCCCAAGCCATTGCCAGTCACCTTTTGACGGCACAAGGTCACATTGGGCGCGACCGGGAAACCGCATTGCGACATGAAAAGTGGCTGGATGTGAAGCCGGCCGGGGACCGGTTTCTCAACACCATGGTCAAAGGATTGCGCGATATCTACAAGGCCTCCGGAAGCACGGAAGGCCGCAAAGCCAACATAAAAGCCAACTGGCTCACCGCCCGCATCAACAAGGACGGCCAGATCACGGCAGCAGAACGCGCGGTGTTGACCTTTATCAAACAGGAGTCGCCGGATATTGGACCGGTGTTGCGGCCGCTGCTGGATTTGGTGGCGTAGAGCATCGGATGCTCCTTTGAACTCATCCCCCTCGCAGTATTGTCGAAGCGTCCCCTTTGTTTCTCTTTGTTTCTTCCCCTGAGGCTTAGCCGTTTCAGGCGGGTTCGCCGGTACCTGGCAACAGAAACCGGCACTTCTTTATCTCTTTCCAATTTTTAAAACGATGCTAGGCTGATTGTGCTGTCTCGACGCCACGCCGCTGGTTCAAGCGGTTTTTCAGTCAAGGTCGGAATACAATTTTGGGAGGCAGCTGGGGGCCGGCCCCGATTGGAGAAGGAGGAATAGTCATGTCCTACTATCTCTATCAACTCAGTTACTCCAAAGAGGCCATCAAGGCGATGGTCGCCAATCCAACCGACCGCGAGGCTGCCGCGCGGAAACTCATCGAAGCACTGGGCGGAAAACTTCATCACCTGTTTTTTGCCTTTGGCCAATATGACGTCATTTGCCTCATTGAGGGTCCCGATGACAAATTCATGATGGCTGGTGCGGCAGCCGTCGCATCCGCTGGAACCGTATCGGCGTCTTCGACAGTAAAGCTCATGACAGCAGCAGATGCCATGGCTGCCATGACCATGGCCGGCAAAGCCACCGGTTCCTACAAGGCTCCACAAGCCTGAAACGACGTTGCGCGGCAGGGAATGTGCCTGCTGCGCACTTCCTTCAACAGCAAAGGGCAACCCATGACCACCACCCGGACATCAGAAACGAACGGTCGCCTTTGGGGTGCTCGCGCCCGCGACCGAGTCGACGTACAGGAAAAAACGGGGACACCTCCCTTTTTCAAAAACAGGCACGTTTCCCTTTCTATTTATTTCAATAATGAAATCGGCACTGTGCAATCTCCAATCCACCATCTTTGATCCGATAAACCAGTCGATGTTCATCCGTGATACGCCTGGACCACCAGCCTGCGAGTTCATGCTTCAAGGCTTCTGGTTTGCCTGTCCCTGCAAATGGCGTGCGAGTCACCTCATCAATCAATCCATTCAATTGCTTTAGAAATTTTTTGTTCTGTGTTTGCCAATACAGATAACCCGCCCAGGCATTTTCCGGGAAAGTGATCTTCACTTCACCCGCCCTGCTAATGACCTTTGCAAACATGAAAGTACACAACAGACTCTAACTAATTTTCCCCACTTTCAACTCACGCTCTTGAATACAATCACGCAAACTCTTCCGGGCGGCGTTGTCTTGCCATGGTGTTGAGGGCGCCGTTGACGAAACGTGGTTCGTCACCGTCCTCGAAAAATGCTGTGGCCACGTTGACGTATTCGTTGATGGCGACTTTTGCGGGTACGTTGTCTTTGAAGAAAAGTTCAAACGCGGCACAGCGGAGAATTGCGCGCACCGTTGCATCCAGGCGGTGCAATGGCCAATCCTTGTCGAGCACCTTGTCGATTGCGGGATCAAGCAGGGTTTGCTCGCGCACAGCACCTTCGACGACTTCGCGCAGATGCTTGAAATCCGCCTGCCCCGTTTCGCCATTGTCGAAATTGTCGCCAGTGACGCGGGACGAAAACTGCGCCAGGGTTTCGCCCAGATCAGCACCGCCAATATCAAGCTGATACATGGCCTGGACAGCGCCCAGCCGGGCAGCGGAACGGGCAGTCGGGGACTTTCGTGGCGACGTCATAATGCAGGTTCAAACTTTCAATCAGCGGAGGTGCAGCATGTAGCGGGTTGCCCGCTGGCATGCAATGGCGGCGGTGATTCCGAGCCTGACTTTTTGCTGACAGGCCAAGTCCACAAACTGTCAGTTTGACACGCGTAGTACTGCACTCGTGAGCTTCACAAAGGTTCATTTAACCGAGGAGACTACATTATGACCAAAACACTGTTGGCATCCGCTGCAATGATTTTCGCTATCACCACAGCTTCTTACGCCGTTGCACCCGTAACGGACACAAGCGTTGGCTTCACGGCGAAAATTCAACTGAACGACATGGAAGCAAAGCGCAGCAAGCCCCGCGTTCCAGGCGGCTCCGGCTGCGATACCCCACGCGATGTTGCTGAACATCCAGAATGCCGCCCCGCTGCAAAGCGTGCAGACGGCAAAGCGTTTGAAGGCCTGAACCTCCTTCAGGAAGCCAAACGCAGCAAACCACGTGTACCAGGTGGTTCGGGCTGCGATACACCACGCGATGTTGCTGAACATCCTGAATGCCGCGCCTGATGTCGGCATAGGGTTTGGCGGCTATGTGCCAAGCCTTTGCTGAATGCGGAAAGATTGTGAGCAAGCGCTTGCTCACGGTCTTTCCAACTCTGTTGCTTGCAATCGCATTTATCGGCACAGCAAGATCTGAGATTGTGATGTCCACCGGCTTTTCCGGCGGTGAACAGATGTTGCCGTTTGCAACGTTGAACCTCAAGGAAGACTGGACCACTTCGACCTGGGACTTTTCGATGCTCGTCAATGCGCGCAGTCAGTTTGACGACGGCATTGGCGATGCACAAGCAAAAGCGGAATGGCACGGCGATACTGAAGTTGCGCCAAAAACCGAACTGGAACTTGACATAGCCTATGGATTTGATCGTGAACGCACAGAGGCGGTCAAACAGTTTCACATTTTTCGTGGCGATGTTGGACTGGAGCACGAGTTTGAAAATTTCAGGATAAAAGCTGATGTTGGTGCCGCAACGCGGCGTTTTGCGAACACCACGCAAAAAGGATATTCGTCGCTCGACCGCAGTGGCGAAAATCTGGTGGATAGCGAAAGTGCAGTTCGCGTAACGCTGTTTCAGGAAGCAGTTTTTCAGCCATTTGTTGAAGCTGCCTTTGTGGAGCGTGATTATTTCGATAGTCCAGGCCGGGGTTTTGCGGGTCCTGAATTGATTGGTGGCGTAACCTTCGCCTATCCCGAATTCACGGGGGATTTCGCTGTAATGTTCGCATCGCGTGACGTTTATATTGGCAAAAACGTCAATGTTGTTGGCCCGTATGTCGACCTGAAATGGCTGGTTCGCAGTGGTTCGGAAATATCGTTGGGGTTGGGTGCGGGTATTGAACAAGACACTTCGGGTTTGGCAGATTTGTATCCCTACTACTCCGGGCGCTTCGAAGTCTTGCAAGATGTGACACCCGATTTGAAAATGTCTTTTGTGCTGAATGCTGTTGTTGAGAAGCGCATAACAGGATTAGAAACGGAATTGTCACCAACTGTTACTTTGACTTGGACAGTTGACAATGGTCTCGGCGTTTTCGGTTCGGCAGGACTGACTTACGCAAAAATTGAAAGTCTTAAAGCCACATCGGAGCCAAATTTTGAAATTGGGCTTCAATGGGCGTTCTGAGGCCGAGCGGATCGTTACTTTACCAACTCGGCTTGCATTTTGACGGAAGGCCTTTCGCCGGAGTTACTTTTCCTTTTTTGCTCCACTGCCCCACGTCGCCTGTCTTCATGCGGTTGAAATCGAAGCGCGCCATTTCGCTGTCGTTAAATTTCCAGCCTTTGCAGAAGGTGGTTTGTTGCTGCACCAGGCTCCAGTTGCCACTGGCTTGAACCACTTTTGATTGCGGCCAACCCGTCGACATGGCGAGCCAGCAATGCTCCGCCAGTTTTTTGCCGATCAAGTGTTTGCACACCATGCCACTGCCGTAGACCCCTATGCGATAGCGCCCGTCCGCTTTCAAGATGCGGTTAACCTCAGTAAAGTAGCGGTTGACGTGCGGCAGCATGTCGCCCGCCTCAATGGCAGAGGCGTGTTTCCCGAAAACCCCGCGATGATAGGAGCGGAACCGTTCATAGAATTTGATGTGTTTCCGGAATGATGCGTCGGCTTTCAACAAACGTTTGCGTCGCGCAGGATTTACGCTGGAACCCTTGTTGACGTTCCACTCAAATACGGAGTCCTTGATAGTTTGATCCACGCCATCAACCGCGAAATAAATTGCCGAGCCCGGCGGCTGGCCGTTGGCTCCTGCAAGTTTAAGCGCCTCGCGCGCATCGCGAGCCCCTCTGGTTTTGTCAAAAAACGTTTCCGGATCTGAATTTTCGTGCTGGAAGATCGTGATGATGCTGAAGCCGGCGGCAATGATGGCGTCTGACTCTTGCGGGAACAGCGATTTGCAGGTGGTGTCAGGCTCTACCCAATCATAATAGCGGGCAATGGTTTTCACGCCAATGGCTTTGAAACCGTAAAGACCGGTTTTTCCGTTTGACGTGTTGATCGTGGTGACAGGCTGTGAAAGATCAACTGCCGGAAATTCCCGGTGTGAATTGCAAGTGGGCGCGGCATGACCAGCGTTCAGTGGTGCCAGCAAAAGTATAACTCCAAGCCAGATACGCCTGTTTTTGAACATCGCCGATCCATCCCCCCGGATAAACTGAAATGCTTGTTAAACCCGAAGATGCGGGGGAGTCAAACCGCTTTACTGCGTTTCACCATCATCGGTATTCAACTCGCCGATGATTTCTTCGAAATCCTTGGCCTCACGGAAGTTCTTGTAGACGGAGGCAAACCGCACGTATGCGACGTCATCCAGATTGCGCAGGCCTTCCATGACAAGCCCGCCAATCTGTTCGGATTTGATTTCGCTTTCTCCCAGGCTTTCGAGTTGACGCACGATGCCCGAGACCATGCGTTCCACCCGCTCGGCATCGACCGGGCGTTTGCGCAAAGCCACGGATACCGAACGGGCGAGTTTGTCACGGTCAAATGGTGTTCTACGGCCGGAGCGTTTGAGCACCATCAATTCGCGCAATTGCACGCGTTCGAATGTGGTGAAGCGGCCCCCGCAATCGGCGCAGACGCGGCGGCGGCGGATGGCGGAATTGTCTTCTGTCGCACGCGAGTCTTTCACCTGCGTGTCAGCATTGCTACAGAATGGACAGCGCATGTGACCCCCTGCCCTCAGCTGTAAATCGGGAATTTCTTGGTCAGGGCCAAGACTTTGCTTTTCACTGCCTTTTCAATTTTGGCATTGCCGGCTTCGCCGTTTTTCGACAGGCCATCCAGAACTTCGATGATGAGATCTCCAACGTTACGGAATTCAGCCTCGCCGAAACCGCGTGTGGTGCCCGCAGGTGTGCCCAGGCGAATGCCCGATGTGATTGTGAAGGGTGCAGGATCAAACGGAATACTGTTTTTGTTGCAGGTGATGAAGGCGCGGCCAAGTGCCTTTTCAGCGTCTTTGCCTGACACGGCTTTTTTGCGGAGGTCCACCAGCATCAAATGCGTGTCAGTGCCGCCCGAAGTGATATCGCAGCCGCCTTCGACCATTGTTGCGGCCAAGACTTTGGCGTTCCTGGCGACTTGGGCGGCGTATTTCTTGAAGGCTGGTTTCAACGCTTCGCCGAAGCAAACGGCCTTGGCTGCAATTACATGCTCCAACGGTCCGCCGATGATGCCCGGGAAAATGGCAGAGTTGAATTTTTTGCTCAAGGCTTCGTCATTGGTCATAATCAAACCACCGCGCGGGCCGCGCAAGGTTTTATGTGTCGTTGTGGTCACCACGTGGGCGTGTTCCACCGGATTGGGATGCACACCACCCGCAACGAGACCGGCAAAGTGCGCCATGTCCACAAACAGGAAGGCACCCACGCTGTCTGCAATTTCGCGGAAGCGCTTGAAATCGATAATGCGTGGATAGGCAGAACCGCCCGCAATGATCAGCTTTGGTTTGACATCAAGGGCCTGTTTGGCCAGTGCGTCATAGTCGATCTGGTGATTGTCTTCGCGCACCTTGTAGGATGCGACGTTGAACCATTTGCCGGACTGGTTGACGGGTGAGCCGTGCGTCAAGTGACCGCCACAGGCGAGATCCAAACCCATGAAGGTATCACCGGGTTGCAGCAATGCGAAGAATACGCCCTGGTTTGCAGTGGCACCGGAGTGCGGCTGAACGTTGGCAAAACTGGCACCGAACAATTGCTTGGCACGGTCAATGGCGAGCTGTTCCGAGATATCCACATATTGGCAACCGCCGTAATAGCGGCGACCCGGATAACCTTCGGCATATTTATTGGTCATCACCGAGCCTTGGGCTTCAAGCACAGCGCGGGAGACGATGTTTTCAGATGCGATCAGTTCGATTTCGTTTTGCTGACGCAGGAGTTCTGATTGGATGGCTTTGGCGATTTTCGGATCGGACTTGGCAAGTTTGTCTTTGAAGAAACCCGGGAACAGCGGTTTGGCTTTTTTTGCCTTGGCTGGCGCCTTCTTGGTGGGCTTCTTTTTCACTGCTGTCTTCGCCATGGGAATCTCCAAAACAAATGGGAGCCTGCTCTATACAGACTCCCATTGACGGGTCCAGATGCAAGATGGCGCAGGACCGCTATGGGTTTGCGACGACTTTTTTCACATCAGGTTTTTTCACCGTGGGAATTTTGCAATCAACGCCGGGCTTGCAAGCCGCCACGATTTTCTTTGGGGCAGCAACAGGCTTTTTTGCAGCATCAACCAACAGCTTCTTGGCGATCGCATCTGTTTTGGATGCAATTGCTGATGCGGGTTTTTTCACATCTTTCACATCGGCAGCAGCGACTTTTTTTGTGGCTTTTTCGTCCAGTTTCTTTGTTGACGTTGCTTCAGTTGCAGTTTCAACTTTCTTGATATTGGACTTCTTTTTCAGTGTTTTTTCAGACACTTTCGCGGGGTTCTTCGTTTTTAACTTCTGTTCCTTGCGGTAGGTCGCCCAGTCAAACAGCCCAAGTGAAGGCTTCTTGCTCACAAGCTTTTTCTTATCGCCCGGTTTTACGATTATAGTGCCTTGCGAGCCATTGGCTGGCTTTTTCACACCGAAAGGGAGTTTCTTTGGTGCTGGAGAACCCACGCCATCCTCATTGTCGTTGTTGCTGAACAGGCCCTGCCCGGCTTTGCGTTTTACAGTTTTGCTGGAACGCGAACCAAACAGTCCAAAGCCTTCAGCTTCTGCCGCTTCGACTGCCGCAGCTTTGCGCGGCACTGGCTTCAACACAAAGCGCTGACCATCAACACTCAGCTCACCTTCCGGCAAAGGTTGGCCCACTGTGAACCCTGTTCCATCAAGTCCGTAAACGTCACGGCGGAAGGCCACAGAATTGCCGACCGGCCAAGCCGTCAAATAGGTGACGCGCAGTTGAGGTGGCGTTGTCAGCTTGACGTCGCGGCGTTCGAGTGTTTCAGCCAATGCCGAAATTGAGGATCCATCAATGCCGTCCTGGCCATTGAGGATCCATTTCATCAGAAGGTCGACTTTTTCAACACGCACACAGCCCGAACTGAACAGCCGCTCACCTGATTTGAACAGTTGTTTTTCCGGTGTGTCGTGCAAATAAATGCCGAAAGGACTGGAAAAATTGATTTTCGCCGTGGCCATGGCGCTCTGGGGACCGGGTTCCTGACGGAAGTGATAATTATCGGCGACGGCATTGCTCCAGTTCACACTACCCGGGTCAATTTCAGGGCCGCCGAAACCCTGGAATACCCGCATGTTCATATCCGTCAGCAATCGGGTGCCAGAGCGCAATTTCGGGATAATGTCATTTTCAACGATGGAGGCTGGCGCATTCCAGTATGGATTGAAATTGATGTCGGACAACGCAGTCATGACAACGGGTGTGGGGCGTTCAGGGCGACCGACAATGGCGTTGTGGCGCGAGAACACCCGTCCATTGTTTACAGTTTCAATTTGTTGCGAGGGCACATTGACCACAAGGTAGCGGTCACCCAATGCCAGGGAATATGTTTCGAGCCGTGCGATATTGGCTTCCATGGTGCGAATACGCTCTGATACGGACACATTCATCGCGGCCAGCGTAGGACCGTCGACCAGGCCTGTTGCGGCCAAGCCCATGTTGCGCTGGAAGCGGGTTACACCGTCCACAGTCGCACTTGTCACGCGCTCAATGTATTGCGGGTCAACGGCCTCCTTGCGAACATAGCCATCCATGAACAGGCGGCGGTTCAGCGCGGCGACGCCTTTGTTGTTGGCGCCCTTTTTGTAAGTGCCTTTCGGCACTTTCGGGAATCCGCCGTTCGCTTCGATTTCACTGTATCGCGCAATGACCGCCTTAAGCGCTTCGGCGCTGCTTTCCGACAGCATTGGTGTGGTGTTCTTTGACGTCACAATTTCAGTGTCGGTCGTGACTTTGCCGGTGATTACGGCGGCGTGGAGTGGCGCGGCTTTCGGTTTTTTATTGGGAAATGGTTCGTTGCCGCTGTTTTCAGCGTGTGCTGATGTCAAAAACATGGGCAACACCAGAAGTGATGCCGCAACCAAACCACTGCCAATTCGCAAACGCATGCCAAAACCCATTGAAAGCCCCATATATCTGCTGACCAACGACAGAACGCGACTGCCGCTTGTTTGTTTCTGTAACAGCGCAAAGCCGTTTCGTCAAAACCGCCTCTAATCCTACTGAATCACGGCGGAATATGGCTGAAAACAAATCCATGCGGCAACAAAAAGGATTGCTGACAAAATCTCGTGCAGTGCGGCATATCGGCAACAGCAAAACCCCGCCAGGCTTGGGCCTTGGCGGGGTTTTGGCAGCGTTATCGGGTGATATCAGAGACGATAGAGGATCTGATCGGTCCAGTAGCGTTCCAGACGGGTCAATGCCTTGTTCATGCGTTCGAATTCGTCAACCGAAAAGCCAACCACTTCTTCAATCGCTTGCAGTTGACGATTATACATCGAATCGATGCGGGCACGAACGGCCAAGCCCTTCGCCGTCAGACTGACTCGCACGGAGCGCTTGTCGGCATTTGAACGCTCATGGTTGACATAGCCTGCTTCCACCAGCTTTTTGAGGTTATACGACACATTGGAGCCTTGGTAATGTCCGCGGGTCTTCAACTCGCCAGCCGTCAATTCAGCATCGGAAATGTTGAACAGCAGCAAGGCCTGAACCGGATTCACATCTTTCTCACCCGAACGCTCAAAGTCGTCCTTGATGACATCAAGCAGGCGGCGATGCAGACGCTCGATGAGGGTCAGCGCTTCCATGTAACGATGCTTGATATTCTGTCTTTTCGCTTCAACGGGCTGCAAAGCAACGCGCGCCATTACCTGTGTACTCATGTCGACCACCTAATCCCTGTTGTTTTTTTAAGAGGCGGCTTCTTTTTGATGTCCGCTCTCCTGATGGACACAACCTACGTGACGCGGTTTAAGGTGGGCTGAAGAGTCTCGGTAAATTTGGTCTTATATTTTCGCTAATTTGCAGACAGTTTATAAAGTCTTGTTTTCGATTGTTAATTGAATGTGATTGAGGGCGATGGGGGGCAGAAATGACCATGTTCGAACGGGCCGTCAGCTGCAGCTTTTGCTTCCGGCGCGGGCTTCTGCGGTGCGTAGCATGGCGCGTACGGCAACGGGGCGGTTGTTGGCCATGGCTTGTTGATGACTGGCCAGAACAGTTTTATAAAGCCGGCTGATACCGCTGGAACTCATGGTGCCGCAACGGTTGGCAACATAGTATTTTTCAGCAACGGCGGCATAGCTACCTAATCCTTTTATGGGCTTTATGATCTTGACCGGCTTTTCCAGCTTGGTGGCAATGAGTTTGGCTTTGGGTTTGGTCGGCTTTACCAAAGCTACCGTCTTTTTGATCACAGGGGGCGGTTCGACGATTGCCACGGCTTTTGCCGCTGGTTCGTCACGTTCCCCAATCGGCGCAGCGGCAACCGGAGCAGCGACAGCAGCAATGGCGGCTGCCAGCACATCATTGACCAATTTCGTTGCAGCCGTATCACAGAGCGCCGCCTTGCCTTCGGCCCTGCCCGCTGAAATGGTTTTACGGGCAACGGACACCGAGGCTTTTTCGGCCAATGATATTTCGGCGCGCGCCACAAAGTCTTTCAGGTCCTGGGATTTATCCTTTGTGAGAACAGCGCATTTCACGTCAATGGTCTGGGATTTTGCCAGAAGGCGTGTGGCCTCGGTTGCGTCCATACCGGCTGCTTCAGCCATCGAAAACGGTTTGGTGAATTGGGTGGCGGACAATAGCAATGGCAGGGAAATGACAAGATGACGGAGACGCATGTTTTGAAGATCCTGAGCAAAATTGAATGTCTGGGGTTTCGCACAAGGGGGTTAAGATCGTTCAAATTTTAGGGGAACGGCAAAAGAACGGCTATCGCATTTGCAACCAGGGCTGCTAAAACAGTGAGATGACACACGCCGCCTACCCCTCACTCCGCATGCGCCGGAACCGCAAAAGCCCTTGGGCACGCGCCCTGGTGCGTGAAAATACACTTGCTGCATCTGACCTGATATGGCCCTTGTTTGTGATTGAAGGCAGCAATCGCAGTGAGCCCGTCGCGTCCATGCCGGGTGTTTCGCGCTGGTCAGTGGACTTGTTGGTAAAGCAGGTGGAGGAAGCCGCGAAACTTGGAATTCCTGCAATCGCGTTGTTTCCAAATTGTGACACATCACTGCGGACTGAGCATGCGGGCGAGGCTTTCAATCCAAACAATTTAGTGTGCAGGGCGGTTCGCGCCATCAAGAAGGCGGTGCCAGACATTGGCGTGATGTGCGATGTGGCGCTTGATCCCTATACCAGTCATGGCCATGATGGTTTGTTGCGCGATGGCCATATTCTGAATGACGAAACCATTGCAGCCTTGGTGAAACAATCGCTGACACAGGTTGAAGCGGGCTGCGATATCATTGCGCCCTCTGACATGATGGACGGGCGCATTGCCGCCATTCGTGCCGCACTGGAAGCGGGTGGACATCACAACACACAAATCATGGCCTACAGTGCAAAATACGCAAGCGGTTTTTATGGGCCGTTCCGCGATGCCGTGGGTTCGTCGACAACACTGAGTGGTGACAAGAAAACCTACCAGATGGATCCCGGCAATACCGACGAAGCATTGCGCGAAGTGGCACTCGATCTGGCTGAAGGTGCAGACATGGTGATGGTCAAACCCGGCATGCCATATCTTGACATTGTATCGCGGGTGAAACGTGAATTCGGCGTTCCAACCTTTGCCTATCAGGTGTCTGGTGAATACGCGATGATCATGGCGGCTTGCAACAATGGCTGGCTTGACCCTGCCCGCGTGGTGCAAGAGTCGCTCATGTCATTCAAGCGTGCAGGTGCTGACGGAGTTTTGACTTACTTTGCCTTGGAAGTGGCGAGGCAGCTCAAGGCTGCTTCATAAGTCTGGTCATCAGGCTTGACGTATCCCAGCGGTTGCCGCCCTTGGCTTGCACTTCGGAATAGAATTGGTCGACCAAGGCGGTAACCGGCAAATGACTGCCGTTGCCGCGCGCTTCTTCCAGGCATATCCCCAAGTCCTTTCGCATCCAGTCCACGGCAAAGCCGAAATCAAATTTTCCGGCGATCATGGTTTTGTGGCGGTTCTCCATTTGCCATGAACCTGCAGCACCTTTGGAAATGACGTCGATGACTTGCGTCATGTCAAGACCTGCCTTCATGCCAAACTGCATGCATTCAGCCAAGCCCTGCACCACACCTGCAATGGCGATTTGATTGCACATTTTGGCGAGTTGGCCTGAGCCCGTGTCACCCAGCAGTTTGCTCATGCGGGCATAGTGCATGATGTGAGGTTCGGCTTTTGCGTAGTCATCAGCAACGCCGCCGCACATGACAGTAAGCAGCCCGTTTTCAGCACCTGCCTGGCCGCCAGACACCGGCGCGTCAATGAAACCGATGTTCCGCTTTTTCGCTTCGGCATGGAGTTCCCGTGCCACGTCAGCGCTGGCCGTTGTGTGGTCAACAAAAATGCTTCCGGATTTCATGGCGTGGAACGCGCCATCGGGGCCCATGGTAACGCTGCGCAAATCATCATCGTTGCCCACGCAAGCAAAAACGAAATCGGCGCCTTCGGCTGCACTCTTGGGGGTAAGAGCAGATTGTCCGCCGTTTTTCTCGACCCAGGTTTTGGCTTTGGCTTTGGTCCGGTTATACACAGTCGTGTTCAACCCGGACTTTCGTGCGAGGTGGCCTGCCATCGGAAAGCCCATGACGCCCAAACCAATCCAAGCCAATTTTGTCATTGTCTACTCCCTGAAACTGCGGCACCTCTATTGCAGATTGCCTTCACATTCCAGTGCTTGCTTTAGACGCACCAAAGGCCGATAAATCGGTATTGATTTGAACAGAACCCATGAGCATTGAACGCCGCAATTTTCCACAGTTCTTCATCACCGCAGCAGGGCCCTGCCCCTATCTGCCGGGGAGGATGGAGCGCAAGGTGTTCACACATCTCGTGGGGCAGGATTCGAAAAACCTGAATTCCCAATTGTCGCAAGGTGGTTTCCGGCGTAGCCAGAATATTGCCTATCGCCCGGCCTGTGACGGATGCAGTTCCTGCGTGTCCATTCGCGTGCCCGTGCAAAGTTTTGACTGGAGCAAAGGTTTCAGGCGTGCACTGAAACGCAATGCCGACATGTCGAGCAGCATTGTGCCTGCACGCGCGACCAGCGAACACTATTCGCTGTTTCGCACCTACATCGACCACCGCCACGGTGAAGGCGGGATGGTTGACATGACAGTGCTGGATTTTGCGGCCATGGTTGATGACACATTGGTGGACAGTCGGATCGTCGAATATCGCATCGCCACGGCATACAAGCCGGAGGGCGAGTTGGTGGCGGCCGTGCTCGTTGATTTGCTCAATGATGGCGTTTCGCTGATCTACAGTTTCTACGATCCGGAACTGGAAAACCGCAGCCTTGGTACCTTTATCATTCTCGACATGATCCGGCGCACAGCACGTTTGGCCCTGCCCTATGTCTATCTGGGCTTCTGGATCAAGGAAGCCCACAAGATGCGCTACAAGGCGCGCTTTTTGCCGCAGGAGCGGCTTAGCCCCGATGGATGGGTTCTGGTCGGGCAATAAGACTTTGACCTTGAATACATTCGTGGTTAAGCAACCTCAGATACATGTCCACAACTTGGATTTCTGTGCAAAAGCACCGCTTCACGGGGATTGTCGCAGATGAAAAACGTCGGTTTGACCCAGCCCTTGGCCGCCGCCCGGGTAGCGATACTGCTGGAAGATGAACTCAAGGCGCTGAAGCTTCAGGCCCATGTATCGAGTGACATGCAGGCCTTTGACGAGACCAAGCAGCGCGTGCGCAATTTTCCCGTGGCCCCCATGCACCACTACGCGACCGGCGTTTTCAACCGGGAGCGGGCATTCTGGATGTATCTCACTGATGAGGCGGGTGATGTTGTCGGTTTGCAGGCGTTTCGCTATGACAATATTGATACGCATCTGGCTGACTGGTGTGTGACCTACATGATCGGCGTTTACATGCGGCAGCAGGAATTGATGGTGCCGTCATTCCCGAAACCGCCCGATGGCAGTGTTGCCGAACGATTGACTGGCAAACTTGTCTATCACGGGGAAATCTGGATTTCGAAAAGCATCAAAAGCCGCAAGGTGTTCGAAATATTTGTGCGACTTGGCTTGATCCTGGCGGTGATCAAGTGGCGTCCGGATGCAATCTGGGGACTGGCGAGTGCGCAAATGGCAGGACACGGCCATTTTACGCGGGTGGGTTACACAATTCTGGAACGCGGTTTCCTGCGGTGGCAGTGGGCGTCAGAAGGCATTGATCCTGTGGAATATCTTGTGGCCGCTGAACTGCCCTCACTTGAAAGCATGATCAACGAGATGTTGGCTACAGCAGCTGAATCTGGACCGGGGCCAGTTCCGAAACAATCCGCACCCGCTTCCGCCCTTCCCTGATGTCAGGCAAGATCACACGGTGATAACCCAGCCAATGCAGCTCACCGTCAGGACGCACCATTGATGCCAGCACATGATCATAATGAGGACGGCCGGTTTCCACGACTTTGAAATATTCAGGCGTTACAGCGCGATCATAGCTGTGGCCATTGAGGCACGGATAGGAATTGGGTGAGATGCCCCAAATCCTGGCGATGAGCGAATCCTTGCCGACATGTTCAACATGGCTTGATTCACGGTCTGGTTCGACAGCACATACCACTGAATTGCTGTCTGGTGATTCACCCGTTTGCCATGCGATTCGAAGCGACTCCGGCACAATCTGCAAATCCGGAATGACCACAGAGGTATAGGCCCGAACAGAGAGTCGCACATCGCTCTTGAAAATCAGACTCTCAATCCGGTCAGCAGCACTTGAGGCGTCGGCGAGAGGTTCGGTAAACCAGCCGGAACTGAAATATTTCAGGGTGAAAGGTGCTGCACAAGCCGCCATCAACTTCGACGCCAGCATCAGCGATGCCCAGTTGGGGCAGGCCATGCTCCACTGCACAAGCGTTCCTTTCCCGTCGGTATGGATCAAAACCATGCCGAACTGGTCAAGCAGGGTTTTGTCCTGATAGTCCGCGCCGTTCTCTTTTTGGGGACGGGGCGCAAAGTCACCGTCCCTGATCCACATTGTTACGCCGTTCATTATTCCTGTACCGTTTCAGCCAAACTTTAAAATGGCCCGCCCCCAGACGCGGTCAGTTCGCTTATAAACTTACAATTACCAATTTGGCGTTAACGTGAAATTCAGAAATTGGTGATCCCAAGTTGTTAGAGCACCTGAATATCAACCCTTGCGATTTGAGACACCACGGCAACGCCGATCTTACCGTTTTCGTTCCGGCGTGGAAACACGATGCGATGATAAGGCACCCAGTGCAACGCATTGTCCGGAAGGCGCAGTGCTGCGAGAACATGATCATGGCGTGGCAGTTTCGCTTCTTGACCAATGATTGGTAAACAGCCCGAATTATCCGAAATGGTTTGACTTGGGGAACCCCTTCGGTGGCAGTTTGCCGGACTGGGCACGTTCACCAATCCATTCAGCCAGATCGGTGACAGTCCACTCACGTCCACTCGAGTCGATCCAGTTCAATCCGGCTTTCAGGTTGAGGGTGGTTGCGTCGGACAGGTTTCCGTCCTTGAACTTCTGCAGGCGCACGCCTTTGCCGCGTGACATTTCTGGAAGTTCGGACAGTTTGAAGATCAGGAGTTTGCGGTTTTCACCAACAGTAGCAACGTGGTCGGCATTGGCAACGATGCTGCGGCACACCAAAGCCTCGGTTGGAACCTTGACGTTCAACACTTGTTTGCCCTTCCGGGTATTGGCCACACATTCGTCCTCGTTGACAATAAAGCCGTCGCCCTCGGTTGAGGCGATGAGGCGTTTGTTTCCGGCCTGATAGACGAACAAGGCGATGATCTGGTCGGTGGCATCCATTTCCGCCATCAGGCGCACGGGTTCGCCATTGCCGCGACCGCCGGGAAGTTTTGCTGCATCGAGTGTAAAAAATTTTCCCGATGATGAGAACAGCATGATCTTGTCTGTTGTCATGGCGGTGATGGCAAAGCGGGCGGTGTCTCCGTCTTTGTATGTGAGGCTTGAGGTGTCGTCGAGGTGGCCCTTCATGGAGCGGATCCAGCCTTTTTCCGAGCAGACGACAGTGATCGGGTCTTTCTCAATCATCATCTCGGCAAGTTCACTAGAAACATCCGGTGCATCAACAAAATCGGTGCGGCGGCGGCCCAGTGCGGTTTTTTTCGAATAGGTTTCCCTGACCTTTTTGATGTCTTCGGAGATGTGGTTCCACTGGTCTTCGTCGGATTGCAGCAAGCCCCTCAAGCCTGCCTGCTCTTTGGTCAGCTTCTCATGCTCATTGCGGATTTCCATTTCCTCAAGTTTGCGCAATGAACGCAAGCGCATGTTGAGAATGGCTTCGGCCTGCATGTCGGTGAGCTTGAATGTGGCCATCAAGGTTGGCTTTGGCTCGTCCTCTTCGCGGATGATGCGAATGACTTCATCGAGGTTGAGATAGGCAATCAGATAGCCTTCGAGAATCTCAAGTCGCCTTGCAATTTCAGCGAGGCGGAAGTTGGTGCCGCGCACCAGCACGGTTTTCCGGTGGTCAAGCCACTCCCGGAGCACGTCCTTCAGCGACATGACCTTCGGCACCTTGCCACCGGAGAGCACGTTCATGTTGAGGGGAATGCGGTTTTCAAATTCGGTGGCGCGGAACATCTGCTCCATCAAAACTTCAGGTTCGATGTTGCGGGTCTTGGGTTCAATGACGACGCGAATGTCTTCGGCGGATTCATCGCGGATGTCACCCAGCAACGGCAACTTCTTGTCGTTGAGCAGTTCGGCCACACGCTCAATGAGCTTCGACTTCTGCACCATGTATGGAATTTCGGTGACGACGATATGCCATGCACCCTTGCCCAGATCTTCCACAGCCCAACGGGCGCGAACGCGGAAGCCGCCTCTGCCAGTGCGATAAGCTTCAACGATGGATTCGCGAGAGTCGATGACGATGCCGCCCGTTGGGAAGTCAGGGCCTTGAACAAACTGGCAGAGTTTATCGACGCCGGCATTCGGGGTTTTGATCAAATGCAATGCAGCGTCGCAAAGTTCAGCTGCGTTGTGCGGTGGAATAGACGTTGCCATGCCCACCGCGATGCCAGTGGCACCATTGGCCAAGAGATTGGGGAATGCGCCGGGGAGTACGACAGGTTCTTCAACGGTGCCGTCATAGTTGGGGCGAAAGTCCACCGTGTCTTCGTCAATACCATCCAACAACAATCCGGCCACCGCCGTCATGCGGGCCTCGGTGTAGCGGTAGGCTGCGGCACTGTCGCCGTCGATATTGCCGAAGTTGCCTTGCCCGTCCACGAGCGGATAGCGCGAAGAGAAATCCTGGGCGAGGCGAACAAGCGCGTCATAAATCGACTGATCGCCATGCGGGTGATAGCCGCCCATGACGTCACCAACAATCTTGGCGGATTTCTTGAAAGCGGAATTGGGGTCGAGACGCAGGATGCGCATGACGTGCAACAAGCGGCGGTGCACAGGTTTCAACCCGTCGCGCACATCCGGCAGGGCGCGGTGCATGATGGTGGAAAGCGCATAGGCGAGGTAGCGTTCCTCCAGCGCATGCTGAAGTTCGATGGGTTCGGCGGGTGTGGGCGGCTGTGAAGGAGTGGTTGGCTTTTTCATGATTCGGTGGGGAATATAGCGGAAAAGAAGGGACCTCATCCGCCCTTTGGGCACCTTCTCCACGAAGAGGCGTGGAGAAGGGACCATTACAGGACCTCCATCAACGCCTCAGACTTTGGGGAGGTCGAAAGGTTCTCCCTTCTCCAGCCCTCTTGCTGGAGAAGGTCTGAGTTCACAAACGAAGTGCAACACCTGCTACAAGAGGTGTTGCAATGGGACAAAAGTACAGACATTTCTCCTTGGAGGAGCGGTGTTCGATTGCCTGCTGGCGCGCCAGCGGGCAATCGAACACAAAAATCGCGGCAGCTCTGGATCGCTCGCCATCGTCAATTGGTCGAGAACTGAAGCGCAACAACGGCATAAAGGTCGGCTACAAGCCCAGCTATGCCGATGAACAAGCCAAAGCCCGGCGCTGGCACGGATCACGCCTGCAACGTCAGCCGGACCTGCGAGATCACGTGCTCGACCGCCTTGCAATGGGATGGTCGCCTCAGCAAATCGCAGGCCGACTGGCGCTGGACAGGGATAGCAGGTCGATCGGTCTTGCGTCCATCAGTCATGAGTCGATCTATCGCTTCATCTACGCTGAGAAAAAGCGCACCGATGACGGAGCCTGGCGGCACTATCTGCCCCAGGCCAAAGCCAATCGGGGGCGGCGCTCCAGACGCAGTGCCAGTCCCGTCCACACCATTCAACACCGTGTTTCCATCGACAAACGCCCACATTACATCGCAAATCGCATCCAACCCGGCCATTGGGAGGCTGATCTCATGCTGTTCAAAACCTACAGTCAGAACGTCCTCGTCATTCACGAGCGCACCTCACGCTTCACGCTCTTCCTGCATCAGGCCAACAAGGCCGCCGCAACAGCCCTGGCTTCTCTCAATGCCTTCTTTCGACAGCTGCCGCCACAGCTCCGCAGAACCATCACTTTCGACAATGGCAATGAGTTTGCCCTGCACCACAAACTCGCCAGTGCCCAAGACCTCAAGACTTACTTCTGCGCACCCCATTCACCTTGGCAAAAAGGTGGCGTTGAAAACGCCATCGGCCGCATGCGCAGAATGTTGCCCACCAAAACCAATCTCAACGAACTGCGCCCGAAAGACTTCCTTGCAAGGGCACAAGTCTACAATCACACCCCACGCAAATGTCTTGACTTCAAGACACCAGCTGAGGTTTTCTCAAAACTACTGTTGCACTTCAAATGTGACTCCATCAGGTGCCCGAAGGGCGGATGAGGTCACTTAAACCCTAACCACCATCACCTTCACCACAGGCTTCTTGCCCCAGGCCATATCTGCGGCGCGGCGTATCGAAGTCCGCACGACCTCCTCCACCACGGCGTCTTCCTTGCGGCGGTTTTTTGGCATAGCGTCGAAACCCTTCTCGGCTGCAAGACCAATCTCGTCTTCAAGGCCCAAAGGCACACCGTCCAACATCACGTCGATGTCTTCGGCGAGTTGCAGTTTTTCATCCACCAGGACTTGCGCAAAAATAATACCGACTTGCGAGAGCTTGCGGCGCTGCTTTGCCGGGCCGTCCAGCCCATCGACAATCAGTTTGCCGTCAACATGCATAACACCTGCTGTCACCTGATCGATGATTTCAACAGGTCCGGGGCAAAGCCTTGCAATCTTGCCGTCTTCCATTTGCAACGACTCTTTGATGCCGTGTGCCCTTGCGAATTTTTCTTGGAAATACATGTGGCGGGGTTCGCCGTGCATGGGGATCAAGGCGCGGGGTTTGATCCAGTCGTACATCTGCTTGAGTTCACCCTGACGCGGATGGCCGGAGGAATGCACCAGCGCATCGTCAGAGGTGATCACATCGACGCGCAGCTTGGCGAGGTTGTTGATGATGGCACCCACTTCCTTTTCATTGCCGGGAATGGTGCGGGCCGAGAAGATGACGAGGTCACCTTCCTCAAGCGTGATGTTGGGGTGATTGTCTTCGGCAATGCGGGCCATGGCGGCGCGGGGCTCGCCCTGGCTTCCAGTGCAGAGCAGCATGATCTTGTTGTTGGGCAGATAGCCGAATGCATCCTCATCCAGAAATGCGCCAGCATCTTTCAGCATGCCGCAGTTTCGCGCCGCCTCAATGGTGTTGCGCATGGCGCGACCCGCGATAACGATTTCACGGCCAGCGGCGCGTGCGGCTTTAACGGCGGAGGTGATGCGTTCGACGTGCGAGGCAAAAGTGGTGACGGCGACGCGGCCTTTGGCATGGGTGATGATTTCTGTGAGGGTGGCCGCAACGTCGGTTTCCGATGGCGAAAAACCTTCGCGCAAACAATTGGTGGAATCGCAGACCAGAACGTCAACGCCTGCCTTGCCAATGGCGGCAAAACGTTCTTCGTCAATGGGCATGCCGAGAATTGGCGTGCGGTCGATTTTCCAATCACCGGAATGCACCACTGTGCCTTCGGCGGTTTTGATCAGCAGCGCGTTGGATTGCGGGATGGAATGGGTGACGCCGAGGAATTCGATGTTGAAAGCGCCCACCTGAAACGGTTTGTTGGGTGTGATGATTTTGAGCGGCACTTGATCTTCAAGGCCATGTTCCCGCAATTTCAGTTTCAGCAGCTCGGCGGCAAATTGCGTACAGTACACATCGCATTCCAGTTGCGGCCACAGCCACGGCACGGCGCCGATATGGTCCTCATGGGCGTGGGTGATGATGAGGCCTGCGAGGTCTCGTTTGTTTGAGGTGATATAGCTGATGTCGGGCAGGATCAGGTCTACGCCCGGCTCTTTTTCGCCACCGAACTTGACGCCGAGATCCACCATCAGCCACTGACGGTCGCGCTCGGTGCCCGTGCCGTAGCAATAGCAGTTCATGCCAATTTCACCTGTGCCGCCCAATGGCAACAGCACAAGTTCAGGGGTTTGGTCTTTGCGGCGTTTCGCGTTCATGTGTTTCCGTTTCTCAATTTGGCCAACGACGGGATGTGCACATCACCGGCGTGTAAAATGTGGGGGGGTCCATGCGGTGGTTTCAGCAGCACGGCCCCCTGCTCTGTGATGCTTTCAAACGTTCCGGTCAAGTGTTGTGTTCCCGTGGTCATTGTTATGGTTTCGCCAATGCCGAGGGCGAGGGCCGTCCAGGCAATGCGAATGGCGGGGAAGTTTTGACCGTTGTTCCATGTCTCCAGCCAGTACGTGAGTGCGGCCTGATAGGATTGAAAGACGTCGTCGCGTGTAGCGGAGGCACCTTCTGCGACGAGGCAGGTGGCAGGATAGGTGAGGCCTGTTGGTGCATGGGCGACGTTGATGCCGCAACCGATGGCGATGGTGAGCGGGTGTTGCGAGAGGACTTCGCAGAGAATGCCCGCGATTTTGGCACCTCGTACGAGAACGTCATTAGGCCATTTAAGCTGGGGCGTTGCGCTGGTATGCTTGCGGACGACTTCGACAACCGCGAGGGCAACGACGAAGCCGATTTGCGGGACGACTGCGATTTCCGTCGTCAACGGAAGGAGCAGTGTGGAATAGCAGTTGCCACGCAAGGACGCCCAATTGCGGTCAAGCCGGCCCTTGCCCGCGGTCTGTTCATCAGCGAGAAGGAAGAGCGGACCAAGTTCACCTGCTTCGAACAGGCGGCGGGCTTCGAGGTTGGTTGAGTCGATGGTGGAGTGGTGGCGGACGGGGATCAAACTCAATACAGCGACTTTGCTGCCGCTGCCGCCAGTGTCAATAGCGGTGACGCGAACACCACAAAGAGCAGCGCGAAGGCGCCTGACAGATAAGCCACCCATTTCACTTCCGTGTCCATAATGTCAAAGGCTGGAGCTGGTTCGTCGAAGTAGATGATCTTCACGATGCGGAGATAGTAGTAAGCGCCGACCACACTGGCGATGACGCCGAGGATTGCCAGGATCCAGAGGCCCGCTTTCACAGCAGCCATGAAAACGAAGAGTTTTCCGAAGAATCCTGCCAATGGCGGAATGCCTGCCAAGGAAAACATCAACATCGACAACACAAAAGCGAGGCCCTTGTTGGTGCGGCCAAGGCCTGCAAGGTCGGAGATGTTTTCAACTTGCTGTCCACTGCGGCGCATGGCGAGGACGCAGGCGAAGACGCCCAAGGTGCTGAGCGAATAAATCAGCATGTAAATGACCACGCCGGACACCCCCTCTTGCGTTCCGGCGGCCAGACCCACAAGTGCAAAGCCCATATGGCCGATAGAGGAATAGGCCAGAAGGCGTTTGATATTGTTCTGGCCGATGGCGGCAAATGCTCCCAGCGCCATGGACAATATCGAAACAACAACAATGATTTGCTGCCAGTCGCTCACCACATGGTTGAAGGGGCCGACCATGGTGCGCACGAGCAATGCCATGGCAGCGACTTTTGGAGCGGAGGCGAAGAAGGCGGTAACGGGAGTGGGTGCACCTTCGTAGACATCGGGCGTCCACATGTGGAAAGGCACGGCGGAAATCTTGAAGGAGAGGCCTGCCATGACGAAAACGAGGCCGAAAATGATGCCGAGGCTGGAGCCGTTGGCTCGAAGCGCTTCGGCAATGCCAGTGAATGTTGTGGTGCCCGTGAAGCCGTAAATCAGTGATGCGCCGTAGAGCAGCATGCCCGACGACAATGCGCCGAGGACAAAATATTTGAGGCCCGCTTCTGATGACTTGGCATTGTCGCGGTCAATGGCGGCGACCACGTAAAGCGAGAGCGATTGCAGTTCGAGGCCCATGTAGAGCGAGATCAGGTCATTGGCCGAAATCATCATCATCATGCCGACGCAGGCCAGCATGACAAGGATGGGATATTCGAATTTGCCCATGTGGACGCGCGTCAGGAATTTGCCGGAGAGAATGATGGTCACTGCTGCTGCAAACAATGCCAGCACTTTCATCAGCCGTGCGAAATCATCAACGATGAAGGCTCCACCGAAAGCAGTCACCCTGCCCTCGCCTGTGGCGGTAATCACAAGTATTGCCGTCAACAGCAAGGCGCCCACTGCAAGATTTTGCACCAGCTTGAACGCTTCGGTCTTGGCGAAGGCACCCACCATGAGGAAAGCGGCAGCCAGAATGGCAAGCAGAATTTCCGGAAAGGCGGCGACGGCGTCAGCGGTTTGCAACAGGCTTGTCATTTTCGGATCACTTCAACGCAATGCTTGCAGGAACTGCAGGCAGGGATTTCAGGAGGTTTTCAACGGAGGCACCAATTGTATCGAGGATAGGTGCAGGATAAATGCCGAAGTAGATCGTCAACACGATCAAAGGCAGCAACATGCCAAATTCGCGGCGCGTCATGTCTGGCATCCAGGCCAAGGCTGGCTTGTCAAAGACGCCGAAAACAACGCGGCGATAAAGCCAAAGCGCATAGCAGGCCGACAAGATCACGCCTGACGTAGCGACGAAGGCAACCCAGGTGTTGTTGCCGAAGGTGCCGAGCAGCGTCATGAATTCTCCGACGAAGCCTGACGTGCCGGGAAGCCCGACATTGGCCATGGTGAACAGCATGAACACCGCGGCGTAAA
>JAYUVC010000080.1:0-2513 GCA_043754325.1 Hyphomicrobiales bacterium | reverse complement strand
AGAACCAAGACCTGTAGAATTGCTTTCATCGCTCCAGTTGATGAGAAATCCAGCGTCCGGCATGGCGGTAATCCAGGAGTCATACTGCAGGTTTGTACCACCCGGATTGAGCGCCTGATCGCGCACATTGATTTTGTAGGGGGATTTCCAAAGTGTGAAGGCCATGTGGATGACTCCATATCCATTGGTTGCCGTATTGCCGATAACTCAGGTTGCAACATGTGCGGCAGCCGGTCTACTAAACAAAGGCCACGATGACCGCATACCGTTAAACCTAAAATTTAGTTGCGGTCTGCACAAAAAAGCGGTGACCGTCAAAGCCCGTCCCCGCGCCTTTAGAACTGCGGCACGAACAGTTCCGCACCCTGTTTGATCAACTCGGTACTCGGCCGATAGCCAATCTCCCACGGCGTATGGTTGACGAGAATGCTCTGCATCAACGCTGTCGGCTTGCCATCAGATGCAAAAAGGTCGAGTACATCAGTGGATGTTTTTCCCGTGCCCTTCAGCCAGGATTTCACAAACACCGACGGGCAATTGCAGACCCGGCACTGTTCGTTCGAAGGTGCCGAAGCCGGTTCCTTGCACAGCGGCCCATGGAAACTGGCAGGCGGCTGCTGCCCGTCGCCACAGGTCCGGCCCCAGACATGACCCGTGGTTGCGTCCCGCTTTGTCGCAACTGACCCTTGCGTATCACACCAGGGCGAATAGCGCTCAGCCAATTGCTTGGCTGTTTTCAAACCCAGCTTCTTGTAGCTTTTCTCAAACCAGAAAAAAGATGCGGCAACAGACCATTTCGGGTGTTCGAAAATAGCATGTCCCCGCGCACCATCCACGCCGTCATGGGCACCCTGTTGCCCGTTCGGCGCTGGCGTTCCCGCATAGGGCTTGCCGGGACTGTGCTTGAGGCAACCATAATTATTGTACTTGATGCAGCGTGGTGTTGCATCAACAGAACATTTGAAAGGCCGGTCTTCGCTCCTGTTCCACAGAAACTGTTCGGCAAAGGCACACCAAGTTGCACCCGTCTTGGGCGAAGGCACAAAGGGGTCTTCCGCCGTAGCAGGGCCGCTGAGCCACAGCAAGGCCAGCACGAACTGAACAGCCCGCATCAGAGCGCCCATCATGGCTCTCCATCTAAAACAATAAACGCCTTTGGGATTTTTCGGCCATTTGTCGACGGAAAGCCGGTCCCCACAAATGCCTTCATGTCTTCGATCATGGCGATGACCCGTGAACGACTTGGCTTGTAATCAATGATCACGCTTGCATTCGCCAAGGCCGTGCAAGGATTGAAACATCCAACTGATGACAGGAATGAATTTTTTCCAGGATGAACTAGTATGCCGACCCGCTGGTTCGTGTCCAGCACAAGAAAACCAGGTTTTGGATTCTTGCCGATGTTTTCCGTGGGTTCATAGTTCCAGGTTTTGTAGTGGTCACCATTCTGCGTGCTCAGTGGATAGCGACCGGCTTCGATGCGGCGGCCATTTCCGGCCGGCGCATTTTTTCCCGGGCCTTTTGACTCGGCCATGGTTCCCGCCATGCCTGGTCCAGTCTGCGCTGTACCATCATGAAAAATCTGATACGTTCCCAGCGTGCGAATGCGTGAAGTACCAACACTCCGGGTTTGAACGGTCTGCCTCACAACATGCAATTCCCAGCCTTCTCCAGTGATTGGCATGATAGCCTCCTGTCAAAAAGCCCCCGGTTTTTCAAATATGCGTCACTCCATGGCAACTCCCGTGTTATCCGCAAAACGTCGTGCTAAGCCCGCGATTGAGTTTCAACTGCACTTTGCCCGCAGCTTCACCTTTCGTCACAATACCGTCCTTGTTCACGTCAAGGCCTTTGTTTTGCACATAGGCTTTTGCAGGACGGACAAACAAAGCTTTCGCCTCTGGTTTGCCAACAGCGCTGGGCAGAAGAATGGTCATGTAAACATCAGACAGTGACTTCATCCGGTTCTTGAACGGCTTGAGATGACGCTCCACCACATCCAGCTGTTCTTCCGCTGTCATGTCGAGCAATTCATCAATCGAAGTCCCCAAACCTTTCGCGGTCTTGGGCATGAACTGAA
This sequence comes from Hyphomicrobiales bacterium, assembly GCA_043754325.1. GTDB lineage: Bacteria > Pseudomonadota > Alphaproteobacteria > Rhizobiales > Aestuariivirgaceae > Aestuariivirga. The sequence continues at coordinate 433 of JAYUVC010000080.1, read as the reverse complement.
TGAGGCCAGTCGCCCCAGACTGGGCGTTTTGGATTGTCGACGAGAAACTCTCACCCGTTTCAAACGCCATGGCCGACATGAGATGGCTTGGATCGCATCCAACCTTGTCGGAGATGGAAATCACTTTGGCCTTAAAGTCTTTGCTGACTTTTTTGCCCCACGCAATCTTCGCCATGAGTTCCTCCAAAGAAACACATCGCCCCGTTCGCAAAGGATGCAAAAAATACAACCGCCTGTCAATACCAGTTTCGGTGACACGCCACTTTATTCCTCGCCGTACACCCGCTCACGCAGGCGCAGTGAAAGCTTTGCGATATCAAATCCCATGGCGCGGTCTGTCGCATCATCCGGAAAGCAGCTGTTGCAATCATCAACCAATCCCCGCAGCGCAGCAGGACCTTCACGCCCCGTCACCCGCAAAGCCCGCACTGCC
>JAYUVC010000079.1:0-3476 GCA_043754325.1 Hyphomicrobiales bacterium | reverse complement strand
GCTTGTTGGTTGCGGGAGCCAGATTTGAACTGACGACCTTCAGGTTATGAGCCTGACGAGCCGTAGCCTGACAACCCAGAATATCACGAAACGGCGACTCACACGATTGGGAAAGGTGGGAATTCGCGGGAATAGTGACTGACTTGTGCTAGCCAGTTCGCTTCGTTTGAACGAGTTTTTCGCTTTGAATGGAATTTCAATGGCGCATAGAATCCCTTGCTATAACTCACTGAATTCCCGTATTGTGAGGCATAGAGAAGGATTCTATAACTCATGCGATGGAACTGGGAACAGAAAGATTGGCCAGAATTCATATATGATGCCAAAGCCTTGGCGACTCTGGAGCAGCGGTTTATGCTGCAATCTGGGGAGTTCTTAGGCGTCTTCCGCCATGTCGGGGCAGACGACCAAAATGCCTTACGCATTGAACTGATCAGCGAAGAGGCCGTCAAGACGTCTCAGATCGAGGGAGAAATTCTCAACCGCGACAGCGTCCAGTCTTCATTGCGACAACAGTTCGGCCTTGGGCCGGAAGACTCTGAAATTCCGGCCGCCGAACGTGGCATCGCCAGTTTGATGACTGATCTTTACGAGCGCTTTGTAGTCCCACTCGACGATGCAACTTTGTTTGCTTGGCACAACCATCTCTTTGGTGGTGATAAGCGCATAAAAACCATCGGTGCTTATCGGACACATGATGAACCGATGCAGGTTATCTCCGGCCCGATCCACAAGCCGACGGTCCATTTCGAGGCGCCACCGTCTAAAGCCGTGTCGGCAGAAATGCGCCGCTTCATCGCATGGTTTAATGACACCGCACCCCGAGGTAGGACGCCACTGTCCACACTCACCCGTGCCGGACTGGTGCACTTGTATTTCGTCTGCATTCATCCGTTTGAGGACGGCAATGGCCGAATTGGGAGAGCGCTAGCTGAAAAATCTCTTGCACAAAATCTTGGCCATCCCAGTTTGATTACGCTCGCCTATACGATTGAACGCAATCGCAAGGACTACTATGCAGCTCTCGAGCACAACAACAAAGATATGGAAGTAACGGAGTGGTTGACATACTTCGCTGAAACCATTGTCGAAGCTCAATCCACCACGATCAAGCGCGTTGATTTTTACGTCGCCAAGGCAAAGTATTATGAGCGTCTGCGAGGTCAATTCGGCGAGAGGCAGGCCAAGGTGATCACCCGGATGTTCAAGGAAGGCATCGATGGGTTCAAGGGAGGGCTTTCAGCAGAAAACTATATTTCCATTACCGGAACATCCCGAGCAACTGCCACCCGCGACCTTCAGGACCTTCTTGAAAAGCGCGCGCTCACCAAGACTGGCGAACTCCGACACACAAGATATTTCCTGAAGTTTGAAAGCTGAGTGTCTGCCTATCGGTCAGCTCATCAAATTTTTGTTGTGGCGGAACGTGGCGGAAAACTAGGTTCTGTTCTGTCCTTGTTCGTGCTTGACCGTTCTTCGGCGTTGCGGTAAGCGCTTGAAAATAATCAGTGCGCGGTTAGCTCAGCGGTAGAGCACTACCTTGACATGGTAGGGGTCACAGGTTCGATCCCTGTACCGCGCACCATTTTCCCCTGAGATTGCCTTCTGCAACGGCGCTTCCACCTGCAACAGAGCGAATGACCCCATGACATCCACCACGGCCGATCCTTCAGATTTTATATCCTATACGCTCGAAGACATCGAAAGCCTTTGCATCAGCATTCTCACACGGAACGGGTTGTCGGAAGAACAGGCGCGCGCGATTGCAAAGGTGCTCGCGGCAGGTGAGCGGGATGAATGTCGCTCTCATGGCGTCTATCGCATTCCCGGCTGTGTAAAAACCGTCAAAAGCCCGAAGTTCCAAACCAACGCCGTGCCGGAGCTATCGCCGCTCAAGGGGCCGGTGCTGCGCGTTGATGCGAAGTTCGGCTTTTCCTGTTTGGCCTTGGAGATGGCAACACCCGAATTGGTGGCGCGGGCCAATGAATCTGGCATGGCTGCCCTGGTTATCAACAATTGCTTTCACTTCTCAGCCCTGTGGTACGAAGTGGAAGAACTGGCGAAACATGGTCTGGTGTCCATGGCCATGAACCCCAGTCTGCGGGCGGTAGCACCCGCTGGTGGAAGCAAAGCCCTGTTCGGAACCAATCCCTTTGCCTTTGGCTGGCCACGTCCAGACGGCAACCCCTATGTGTTTGACTTTGCGACCAGCGAAGTGGCGCGCGGCGAAATCGAACTGCACCGGCAGAACGGCAAGGATATTCCCCTGGGTTGGGCGATCGACAAGAACGGTGACGCAACAACTGATCCGGCGTCCGGGCTGGCGGGTGCCATGCTCACCTTTGGCGGCCACAAGGGCTCGGCACTTTCAACCATGATCGAGTTGCTGGCGGGGCCCCTCATCAATGACATGATGAGTTTTGAATCAACGGATTTTGATGCGGGCGCAGGTGCTGCCCCTTGTCATGGCGAATTGATCCTGGCGTTTTCACCAGAACGATTGCTGGGCTTGGACAAGCAAGCGGCCTTCGAACGCGCGGAGGGCCTGTTTCGGCAAATCACCGAACAGGGTGCACGGCTGCCATCACAGCGGCGTTTTGAGGCCCGGCTGCGGTCGCAGAGCAATGGCGTGAAGATTACGCGCATACAACACGATCTCCTCCAAAGGCTTTTGAACAGTTCCGAATAGGCTGCAGCACCTTCGACAATTCAATCTCCAAGCGGTCCTGCAGTTTACCTGACCTTAAGAGGTCGGCTGTATTTCTTTGCTCAACTCGGTGGAAGGAAAGACGCAATGAATAGACGTGACATGGCTTGGGGTGGAACACTCGCGGCACTTGCAGTGGCTGCAGGAACGATAGGAAGCCAATCAGCTTTTGCAGACAGCACTGGCGATGTTCTTGCCGCGATTGAAGAATACCGCAAGTCCATGGTCGATGGAAATGGTGCGCGGCTTTTGGAAATGTCTGCGGACGACATGTCCTTTGGACATGCCAATGGCGTGGTACAGACGAAAGTCGAATTCGTGAAAACCGTTGTGGACAAGGTTGAAGTCTTCCACTCCATCAAGCTTTATGACCACAGCATCCGTGTCTCCGGTGATTTGGCCATAGCCCGTCACACATTCGACGCCTTCGTGCTTTTCCAGGGCAAAGACCAGAATTTCCTCTTGAGTATTGTTCAGGTGTGGAAAAAGGAAGATGGACGTTGGCGCTTGTTTACGCGCCAGTCCTTCAAGCCGCTGACCTGATCGACAGTTATTCAGTTACAAATCCGGTAGTCCTCTGGACTGCCGGATTTTTACTGTGCGTCAGCCAAAACAACATTACCGACATGTACAACAATCTTTTCAAGCGTCACCAACACAGCGCCGCCGTCGCGTTCGCGGGTGACGAAGGCAATGGCTGACACCGGAAAATAATGCGGCAACTTGCCTTCCGGAAGCGTTGCTTTGAACGTGCGATTGAACCGGCCCG